>JAYRVK010000812.1:0-8898 GCA_041918555.1 Sandaracinaceae bacterium | reverse complement strand
TGGCTCGCGACGATCGACGGGCGGCGCGAGGCGCTGACGACGACGGCCGAGCACCGCGTCGCGGTCCCCAACGTGCACCGCCCGCTCGCGCGCGTGGTGCAGGGCTGGCCGTTCGAGCGCCTGGGGGTGCCGGCCGACCTGCCCGCGATCGACGTCGAGCTGCGCGCGCGGCTCACCGTGCCCGAGGGCCGGTCGCACCACCTCGCCGCGGACGCCGTGCGCGAAGCCGAGATCTGGGTCGACGGGACGCCGCTCGCTCCAGAGGACGCGGTCGCGCCCGGCGTGCACGACCTGCGCGTGCGCTGGCGCGCGCAGCCCGCGATGCAGGGCGACAGCGGCCGCAACCGACACTCCGACTCGGCGAGCTTCGAGCTCCTGTGGGGGCCCGCGCCCCACCCCGCGGCCCCGGTCCCCGCGAGCGCGCTCGCGCCGGTCGAGGGGTCGACGTCGCGCCTGCTGCTCTGGGCGGCCGGGATCCCGGCGCTCCTCCTCCTCGCGCTCGCCGCGTTTCGAATCGGCGACGCCGAGCGCCACCACCTGCGCATGCGCCGCGCCGGCCTGCTCGCCGGCGCCGCGGTGGTCGCGCTCGCGATCGGCTACCGCGCCTTCGATCACGACGTGATGCCCGAGTTCCGCGAGAACGCCGACGAGCTCTTCGCGACGTGGAACGGGTGGTCGATCCTCGAGG
Organism: Sandaracinaceae bacterium; assembly: GCA_041918555.1. GTDB lineage: Bacteria > Myxococcota_A > Polyangia > Polyangiales > Sandaracinaceae > JACKEC01. The sequence continues at coordinate 8,210 of JAYRVK010000812.1, read as the reverse complement.
ACGGCACCACGCGCGGCTGGTCGCTCTGGGCCTTCGACTACCAGGGCCTCGTGTCGGTCGAGGAGGTCCGGTTCTTCGGCGAGCGACGCAGCGTGATCTCGCCCTACTTCGAGCACCCGCCGCTCCTCCACGTGCTCGTCGGGATCGCGGCGCACCTCGGCGGCGCCGACCACTGGCTCGAGGCGAAGCTCGCGCACACGCGCTGGGTGCCGATCCTCCTCGGCGGCCTGTGCGCGCTGCTGGTGATGGCGATCACGCGCCGCATCGAGCCCGCGGGGCCCGCGCCGCACCTGGCCGGGCTGCTCTACGCGGTGCTGCCGTCGATCGTCCTGCAGACGCGGGTGATCAAGGAAGAGGCCTTGCTCACCGTGCTGGTCGCGGGGCTCGTCTTCTTCTTCCAGCGCTGGCGCGACGACGGGCACAAGACGCGCGACCTCGTGATCGCCGCGATCTGCGCGGGAGCCGCGCCGCTCACGAAGGTGCCCGCGGTGGTCTACGTGCCGGCGCTCGTCATGCTCGTCCTCGCGGAGCGCGGGCAGCTGCGGCGCGCGGGCCTCGCGCTCGGCGTCAGCGCGGCCGTCGCGGCGCTCTTCCCGATCTTCGGCGCGCTCATCGACTGGGACGCGTTCGTCTACACGCTCCAGCGGCAGGGCGGCCGGCCGATGCACTGGAACCTGTTCCCGCGCTGGTTCGACGCGACGATGATCAACCACAACTTCCTCGGCCGGGGGTGGATCCTGTTCCTCTGGCTCGGGTCCGTCGGCGCGCTGGCCCGCCGCGGCGTGCGCCACGCGGCGCCCGTCGTCGTCCCCCTCGTCGCGTACATGGTCGCGATCGCGATCGGGACGGGCAACTGGACGTTCGGGTGGTACATCGTGCCGTTCTATCCGCTCCTCTGCGTCGGCGCGGGGCTCTTCCTCGGGCGCCTCTGGGATCGCCCGGACCTCCTCGCGGGGACGCTCTTCGTGGTGCTGCTCGTGATGTACACGCTGAACTTCACCCTCGACGTCGACTACGCGAAGCAGCCCGCGTCGTGGGGGCGCCTGCGCGCCATCGTCACGCTCTTCGTCGTCTTCGCGCTCGCGCCCTACGCGGCCGCGCAGGTGTGGCCACGGAGCCCGCTCGCGCGGCGCGCGGCGCGCGTGGCCACCGCGCTCGGGCTCGCGACGGTGGTCGCGGTGAGCGGCTGGTTCGTCGCGCGCTACGACACGCTCTACGAGTCCCACCACTCGCTCGACGGCGACGAGTACTTCACCCGGTGATCGCGTGGGCTTTCTGCGCCGCCTCCAGCCCTGGCTCTTCGGCCTCGCGTTCGGGCTCATCGTGTTCGCGCAGGCCCTGTGGGAGTGGGATCGCGCGGGCTGGGGGGACTGGGGGCAGTTCCACCACTGGTGGGAGGTCGGCCGCGTCTCGATCCTGCGCTGGGGCGAGTTCCCGCTCTGGGATCCGCACCACTGCGGCGGCGTGTCGATGTGGGGGCAGCCGCAGTCGCAGCACGTCGCGCCGACGTGGTGGATCACCGGCCTGCCGTTCGGCACGGTGGCCGGCCACAAGCTGTTCATCCTCTTGCACGGCGCGATCGGCTTCGTCGGCATGTACAAGCTCGGCCGCAAGCTCTTCGCGCTGCGCGAGGTGTCGGCCGCGCTCGCGGCGGTGACGTGGGCGTTCAGCGGCTTCTTCGCGTGGCGCGCGTCCGGCGGCCACAGCACGTTCCTCGCGTTCCACTACCTCCCGCTCGTCTACTACTGCTGGCGCCGCACGAACGACGATCTCCGCTACGCGGGGGGCGTCGCGGGGCTCATGGCGCTCACCCTGCTCGAGGGCGGGACCTACCCCTTCCCGCTCATCTTCCTCCTCCTCGCGTTCGACTTCGTCGCGCAGCTCACCCCGCCGCGGCCGCGCTGGGCGGTGATCCGCACGGGGATCGTCACCGGCGCGCTCACCCTCCTCATGGGCGCGATCCGGCTCTGGCCGGTGTACCTCACGATGAGCCGGTTCCCGCGCCACACCGACGACGTGGACGTCCAGACGTGGGAAGACGTCTTGCACTCGATCACCGCGCGTGCGCCGCACGACTGGACGTGGGGCCACCGCTGGGTGTGGGCCGAGTACTCCGCGCACGTCGGCTGGGGGATCGTCGGCCTCGCCGCGCTCGGCGTCCTCTTCGCGCTCGCGCGGGGCAAGCGCCACATGGTCTTCGGCGCGCTCGTGTTCGCGCTGTGCGCGCGCGGCGACGTGGGGCCGATGTACCCGTGGCCGCTCCTCCACGAGCTGCCGCTCTTCGACAGCTTCCACGTCCCGAGCCGCTTCCACGTCCTCTTGACGTTCTACCTGTGCCTCCTCGCAGGGCTCGCGGTGGAGCGAGTGCTCGCCGCGCTCACCAAGCGCACCACGCGGCGCTGGGCGCGGGGCGCGCTCGCCGCGATCGCGTGGACGATCTTCCTCGCGAGCGGCGCCGAGGTGCTCAGCAACTCGGCGGTGATCTCGGCGCGCTGGGACGGCCCGCCGATCGAGGGGGTGCCCGAGCAGAGCTTCCACCTCGTCACGCCGGTGGGCTACCTCGAGCAGTACATGACGTACCCCTTGCGGAACGTCGGCACGCGCGCCTGCTACGACCCGGTGCCGTGGACGATCTCGCCCTCGCTCTGGCAGGGCGACGTGCCGCAGGCGCGCCTCGCGCCGGCGAACGCAGGCGAGGTCCGCGCGTGGGGCCGGACCAACCACACCCTCTACGCGGAGGTGCACCTCGAGGCGCCCGCGCGCGTCGTCTTCAACCAGAACTTCGATCCGGACTGGGTCACCTCGATCGGCGCGCCCGTCGAGGACGCGCACCGGCTCGCCGTCGATCTCCCGGCGGGCGACCACCGGGTCGACGCGCGGTTCGCCCCACCGGACCTCCCCTGGTCGGTCCTCACGAGCCTCCTCGGGGGCCTGCTCGCGCTCGCGCTCGCGTGGCTCGGCCGGCCTCGCCGGTGGCGGCGGCGCTCGACATCCCCCCCGGGCTTCGGTAGGAGAGGCGCGTGAGCCTCAAGGAGTACTTCCTGCTCTCGGACGCGCAGGCCGCCGCCAAGCGCGTCCCGGAGGACGCGCGCGCTGCGATCGCGCGGACCCTCGGGGTGGCGCGGCGGCGCGCGGAGGCGGCCGAACGGCTCTGGTCGAACGGGCACACCGCCGAGGGCCTGCGGCTCGCGATCGACGCGCTCGACCTCACTCGCCGCGCGCTGCCTGCGCTCGCCGACGCGAGCGGCGCGGCCCTCGCCGACGCGCCGGGGACCGAGGCCTACCGGCCGCTGCTCGCGGAGCGCGGGCTCGGCAAGCGCCGGATCGACGGCGTGATCGAGCTCGAGCGCGGGCTCGACGACCGCCCGCTCCCCGAGCTCGACGAGGACGTGGAGGCGGCGCACGGCGATCTCTTCCACCGCCTCGTCCAGGCCCGCGCGACCCTCGACGCGGCCCTCGCCCCGGCCGCGTCCACCCCGACGCAGCTCGCGTGGACCCGCAACTGGCGGATCGGCCTGACGGTCCTGATCTTCGGGTCCGCGTGCGCGGCGGCCTGGTTCCTGACCCGGAGGCCCGAGGGGGTCACCGCGGTCGCGAGCGACTACACCAACGTCTACGACGGATCGCTCACCATCGACGGCGACGAGGCCACCGAGTGGCAGCTCCCCGATCGGACGCTCGGCCACGTGGTGATCACCATAGAGCCCCCCGTGCGCGTGACCACGCTGCGCCTGCTCAACGGGCACAACCGCTTCTACAACGACCGCGCGGTGCGCGGGTACCGCGTGGAGCTCTTCTCCGACGACGAGGTCGCGCGCACCATCGATGGGGAATTCGGGGCGTTCGAGGACGCGCCCCAGTGGGTCGAGCACCCGGTCGGGCTCGACTCCGTCGACCGCATCCGACTCAACGTCCGCTCGCACCACCGCATCGGGGCCGCCCTGGCCGAGATCGAGTGGCGGTGACGGGACGAACACCCCCGTTGCTCCCGCGAAGGCGGCTCACTATGTTCGGCCATCCGCCCCCCATCACTTCCCCGTGGTATGGGAGGCGGCGGGCCCTACGCTCAGAGGTGAACCATGTCCGATGACAGCGCCCCCCCCGAGGTCGGAGAGCAGGATCTGCACTTCGCCGACGAGCTCCCCGTGCTCCCGATCCGCAACGCGGTCCTGTTCCCCGGGGCCGTGGCGCCCTTCGACGTGGGGCGCGAGAAGTCCGTGGCGCTGGTCGAGGAGATCGACGGTGTCGACCAGCCGGTGATCGCGATCTTCGCGCAGCGGGATCCGAGCACCGACGATCCGACGCAGCCCGACCTCTACCCCGTCGGCGTGGCCGCGCGCGTCCTCAAGGCGCTCAAGCACAGCTCGGGGAACTACAGCCTCATCCTGCAGGGCCTCGTCCGGATCCGGATGGAGGGCATGCTGATGGAGAAGCCCTACCTCCGCGCCCGCATCTCGCGCCTCGAAGAGCCGCGGGACGAGGACGTCGAGACCGAGGCGCTCGCGATGAGCCTGCGGGACATCGCCAAGCAGGTGATCCAGCTCATGCCCGAGCTCCCGCGCGAGGCGGGCTCGCTGATCGACTCGATCCAGGAGGCGGGGCAGCTCGCGGATCTGGTGGCCGCGAACCTCGACGCGCCGGTCGACGAGAAGGCGCAGCTGCTCGAGACCATCGAGGTCAAGGAGCGCATCCGCAAGGTGCTCCGGCTGCTCACGCGGCAGCTCGAGATCCTCAAGATGCGCGAGCGCATCAACTCCCAGATCAAGGAGGAGATGGGCAAGAACCAGCGCGAGTACGTCCTGCGCCAGCAGCTCAAGGCGATCAAGGAGGAGCTCGGCGAGGAGGACGGCGACGCGGGCGATCTCGACGTGCTCGACGAGCGCATCACGAAAGCCAACTTGCCCCGCGAGGCCGAGGAGGTCGCGCGCAAGCAGCTCAAGCGCCTGCGCTCGATGCAGGTGGGCTCCGCCGAGTACACCGTCGTGCGGACGTACATCGACTGGATCCTCGACATCCCGTGGAGCCAGCTCACGACCGACAACCTCGACATCGCGACGGTGCGGCAGGTCCTCGACGAGGATCACTCGGGCCTCGACAAGGTGAAGAAGCGCATCGTCGAGTTCCTCGCGGTCCGCAAGCTGAAGAAGGACAAGAAGGGGCCGATCCTCTGCCTCATCGGGCCGCCCGGCGTCGGCAAGACCTCGCTCGGCCGCTCGGTTGCGCGCGCGCTCGGCCGCAAGTTCGTCCGCATCAGCCTCGGCGGCGTGCACGACGAGGCGGCGATCCGCGGCCACCGGCGCACCTACGTGGGCGCGCTGCCCGGTCAGATCATCCAGTCGATGAAGAAGGCGGCGACGATCAATCCCGTCTTCATGCTCGACGAGATCGACAAGATCGGCCACGACTTCCGCGGCGATCCGGCGGCGGCGCTCCTCGAGGTCCTCGACCCGGAGCAGAACGACACGTTCGCCGATCACTACCTCGAGATCCCGTACGACCTCTCGAAGGTCATGTTCTTCGCCACCGCGAACGTCGGCGACACGATCCCCCCGCCGCTCCGCGATCGGATGGAGATCATCGAGATCCCCGGCTACACGCGGAACGAGAAGCTCGACATCGCGCGCGATCACCTCATCCCGAAGCAGCTCGAGGAGCACGGGATCAAGGAGGGACAGATCACCTTCAAGACCGAGGCGGTCGAGGCGATCATCGACGCCTACACGCGCGAGGCCGGCGTGCGCAACCTCGAGCGAAAGCTCGCGGGGGTGATCCGCGGCATCGCGGTGAAGGTCGCGCAGGGCGAGGACGGGCCCTACCCGATCGAGACCGCGGAGGCGATCCGCGAGTACCTCGGCGCCGAGCGCTTCACCTCCGAGGTCGCCGAGCGGACCGAGGACACGGGCGTCGCGACGGGCCTCGCGTGGACCGCGGTGGGCGGGGAGATCCTGTTCATCGAGGCGACGCAGATGAAGGGCACCGGCAAGCTCCAGCTCACGGGCCAGCTCGGCGACGTGATGAAGGAGTCGGCGCAGGCCGCGCTGAGCTGGGTCCGCACGCGCGCGAAGTCCCTGAAGATCTCGGAGGACTTCCTCGAGAAGCACGACATCCACATCCACATCCCCGCGGGCGCGATGCCCAAGGACGGCCCGAGCGCGGGCGTGACGATGATGACCGCGCTGGTGTCGCTCCTCGCGAACATCCGCGTGCGGCACGACGTCGCGATGACCGGCGAGATCACGCTGCGCGGGCGGGTGCTCCCCGTCGGCGGCGTGAAGGAGAAGGTCCTCGCGGCCCACCGCGCGGGGATCAAGCGCGTGATCCTGCCCGAGCGCAACGTGGCGGACCTCGAGGAGGTCCCCGCGGAGATCAAGGAAGAGCTCGAGTTCATCGGCGTGAGCCACATGACCGAGGTGCTCGAGCTCGCGCTCGAGGAGCCGGAGAAGCTCGACCTGCCCGCGATCGTGCTCGAGGAGGACCACAAGAGCGGCGCGAAGCACGCGCGTCAGAAGGACGCGCAGCCGCCGGCGTGACCGGGTCGGGACGATCCCGCCGCGACCTCGCGCGGGAGCGAGCTATCCTTCCGGCGTGCGACCCGCCTGGGAGCAGCGATGAGCCACCGGCCGCAGGGACCTCCACCGGGGCCGGCGGACCTCGGCCCGCCCGCCGGGCCGACGGTCGGCGGTCCCCAGGAGGACGCTACCGGCTTCTGGCAGCCAGACGAACGGCAGCCTCCGCCGGGTAGCACACGGCTTGCGAGGCCGTGGCCGGAGGAGCCGGTGAGCAAGCACGACGCCGCCCCCGCCTACCCGATGGGCGACGATGGCTTCGAGGGCGCGCCCACGCGGGTCGCGTTCACCCCCGACGACGCGCCGACCACGCAGGTCGACCTCGCGCAGATCGACCTCGACGATCCCCTGCCACCCGCGCCGCGCCCGATGGCTGCGCCGCCCGCGCCGCTGCCCCCAGCGGAGGCGTACTACGACGCGGCGCACGTCGACGACTACCGCGGGTGGGGCCCGCAGGTGCCGGACGAGCTCGTCAAGACGAAGTTCTTCGACCGAGGTGACGCCGAGACCCACGCGAACCCCTGGGAGGAGCCGGCGATCGACACCTCGCCGGCGATGACGCGACCGGCCGATCCGGAGCGCGCGCCCGAGCCGCCGCCGCGCGTGATCACGGGGACGTACGTGGTCCCGAAGGGCGGGCGCCCGCGCGGCCGCGCGGTGATCATCGGCGCGCTCTGCGTCGCGGGCGGCGTCGTCATCGGGACCGCCGTCGGGCTCACCGCGAACCAGAACGACGCGGACGACTCGCTGCCGACGGCGGCGACCGCGAGCGTCGAGGTGCCCGCCGCGCCCGCGCCCGCGCCCGCGCCCGCGCCCGCGCCCGCGCCGGTCGCGGAGGTGGCGCCCGCGCCCAGCCCGGAGCCCCCGCCTTCGCCCCCGCCCGTCCCTCTGCCCGTCGCGGTCCCGGCGCCCGCCCCGCTCGTCGACCCGCTCGAGGAGGCGGGGCTGGCGCTGCGGGACGGGAACGCGGACGACGCCGCGGAGGCGCTGAACCGTGCGCGCACGGCCGGCGCCGACCCGGCGGCGATCGGGCGGCTCGACGCCGAGCTGGCGGTGCTGCGCGGCGATGGCGCGATCGCGGTGCCGCGCCTGCGCGAGCTCGCCGACGCGCAGCGCGAGGCGCCGCTCTACGTCGCGCTCGGGCGCGTGCTCGTCCAGGCAGAGCGGGATCGGCAGGCCGCGGATGCGTTCCGCACGGCCCTCGAGCTCGAGCCCTCGGACGTCGACGCCCACCTCGGGATGTCCGGGGTCCACGCGCGCGCGGCCGAGATCGCCAACGCGCGACGCCACCACCGCGAGGCGGTCGAGGCTGCGGGCCCGCGCGCGAGCGCGGACGCCCTCCTCGGCGCGCGGATCCGGGCGGCCGACGCGTTGATCCTGCTGGAGAACGGCGAGATCGCCGCGGCTGTCCGCGAAGCGGAGGCCGCGCGGCGGCTCGACGGACGCTCGGGCGAGGCCGCGCTGCTCCAGGCGCGCATCGCGCAGGTGCGCAACCAACCCGCGGACGCCCACCTCCGGCACGCCGTCGCGGGGCGCGCCCCGGCGCCGATGGCCCTCGCGCTCCTCGCCCAGACCCTCGAGGGCGACGAGGCGTGCGCGCTCGCGGCGCGCTACCTCGAGCGCGCGCCGCAGGGCTTCGACGCG
>JAYRVK010000811.1:0-3518 GCA_041918555.1 Sandaracinaceae bacterium | reverse complement strand
CGGTGATCGGATCGCAGTACCCGGAGCCGCACTGCGAGCTGCGCGCGCACTGCGCGCCGAGCTCCATCTGCAGGGGGAAGAAGCACTCCGCCGCGACGACCGCGCCAAGCGGCGGCAGGGCGTCGTCGCTGATCACGAGCTGCGGGCACTCCGCGTGGGCGGGGTCGTAGTAGAAGCCGGTCCCGCCCGCCGACACCTGGTCGAGCGTGCAGACCTCGCGGCCGTCGTCGGTCGGCTCGAGGAAGGCGTAGCCGGCGCGATCCGCGCACCGCTGTCCACTCGGGAGCGTCACCGAGACCTCGCACGGGACGCGCTCGCCGAGCCCGCGCGGGAGCTCGCGCACCAGGCACACGCCGGGGATCTGCCGGCCGATGCGCTCGCCGAACTCGGAGATCGCGGGGCCGAAGTCGTCGGAGCAGATCGTGGTGAGCACGCTCGAGGGCACGTGGCGGGCGAGCTCGACGAGCCGGCGCGCGGGATCGGCCTTGCCGAGCTCGGACTCCGAGCCGCACGCCGGGATCGGCTCCGGCGGCTCTTCGCCGTTCTCCATGAACTGCATGCCCGCGTGGGCGAGGAGCACTTCCGGCGCGACGTCGGGCGCGACGCCGAGCGGGATCCCCGCGATCGCCGCGTAGACGAAGTGGGCCTCGTCGCGCTCGCCGCGGAGGCGCTCGAGGAGGTCGGGGATCGAGGTCAGCGAGCCCGCGTTGCGGCCGCAGTGGACGTAGTAGTCCTGATCCGTCATCGACGAGAAGAACGCGTCGTCGTCGTCGACGGAGCAGTCCTCCTCGTCGGTCACCACGATGAGCGCGAGCAGGCCGTCCTCCGAGGGGAAGCCCGTCTCGGGCGCATGCGCGATCGCGCGGGCGGCCGCCTCGAGGGGCTGCTCGAACGCGCAGCCGGTGATGCCGAGATCGCTCACGGTCGCGCGGACTCGATCCGCGAACACGTCGGGGTCGTCGTCCTCGGTCCACTCGAACACGCCGCCGCGGAGCGCGCCGTCCTCGCCGCCGTGCTCGCAGCCGCTGCGCGGGATGACGCGGCTGCCCATGCCGACGTCGGTCGTGACGATGCCGATGCGGAGGCGCTCGGCCGGGTTCCAGTCCGGGACGCCGTCGAGGTCCCGATCGGGCGGGCTCGCGAGGTCGCGCACGAGCGCCGGGATCTGGATCGCCAGGTTCTCCTGCTCCTGGCTCATCGAGCCGGAGTTGTCGATCACGAACAGGACGTCGACCTCGCTCACGCCTCCGCCGCCGATCTGCACCGCCTGCCCGTAGCCGACGTTCGGACCGACGGGCGCCGACTTGCGCTCCAGACATCCCGCACAGAGCATGAGGGCGCACAGCGCCACCGAGAGCACACCGCTCCTCGCCATCACGAGCCTCCTCGCTGGACCGACCCGCCACGCCGGGCCTCGACGGTGGGTCGCCCGGGGCCCGCGAGAATTCCAACGCGCCGGGTCGGAGCCGAGCTATTCGACGAGCGGCAGCCGGCGGGTCCCGTCGGGCGAGGCGGGTAGACGATCGACAGTCGTCTTGACGAGCCCGCGGTCGAGGAGGTGGGTCGCCTTCACGTTGGCGAGCGCGGCGAGCATGCTCTCCTTGGCCTTGGGCGCCATCTCCTCGAGCTGGGCGAGCAGCGCCTTGGCCTGCTGGCGCTTGAGGCCCTCCTGCGAGCCGCAGAGATCGCACGGGAGGATCGGGTAGCCCCGCAGCGCCGCGTAGCGCGCGATCGTCTCCTCCGCGCAGTAGAGGAGCGGCCGGATGACCACGTTGCGACCGTCATCGCTCGTCAAGCGCGCGGGCATGCTCTTGAGCGAGCCCGTGAAGACGAGGTTGAGGAGGAGCGTCTCGAGGGCATCGTCGCGATGGTGGCCGAGCGCGATCTTGGTGCAGCCGAGCTCCTCGGCCGCGTTGTAGAGGACGCCGCGGCGCAGCCGCGAGCAGAGCGAGCAGTACGTCGAGGCCTCCTCGAGCTTGTCGACGACGATCGAGTAGGTGTCCTCCCGCACGATCCGATGGGCGTGGCCCGAGGCGGCGAGCCACTCGCGGAGCGCGCGCCCGTCGTAGCCGGGCTGGCCCTGGTCGAGGTGCACCGCGACGAGCTCGAACCGGATCGGGGCCTTGCGGCGCATGCGCTCGAGCAGCTCGAGCATCGAGTAGCTGTCCTTGCCGCCGCTCAGGCAGACCATCACGCGATCGCCCTCCTCGAGGAGGTCGAAGTCCCCGACGCACCGGCCGACGGCGCGCGAGAGCTCACGTTCGATGCGGTCGAGCTCGGACATCGCCCGGAGGCTGTAACGGCGCGCGGCCGGCGCGGCAAGTTGGTACGCTCCACGGTCTCGATGCCCGAGGACCCGCACTTCCGCCGGACCGCCCGCCAGCCCCTCGAGCTGAGCGTTCGGTATCGGAGGGACGTCGAGGGCGCGCCCCTCGAGCAGGCGGGGCGCCTGGTGGACCTCGGCCTCGGCGGCGCCCAGATCAAGTGCGACCGGCCGCCGCGCGTCTCGACCGCGCTGCGCATCACGCTGACCGCGCCCTCCGCGTGGGATCCCCTGGATCTGCCGGCCATGGTGCGGTGGGTCAACGAGGCCGAGCTGACGTTCGGGGTGGAGTTCGACCGGCTGTCGCGCTCGCAGGCCGCCGCGCTCTACGAGCTGCTCCAGGCCTCCCGCTTCGGCACGGAAGGGTGGACGTGAGCACGCCGGTCCCCAGCCACCCGGACGAGGGGCAGAGCTACGAGTCGTGGGTCGGTCGGGTGATCGACGAGCGCTACCGCATCGACGGCCTCCTCGGCGAGGGCGGCATGGGCGCGGTCTTCGAGGCCGAGCACCTCAAGCTGATGAAGAAGGTCGCGCTCAAGGTCATCCACCCCGAGCTCGCGGGCGAGGGCGAGGTGGCCGAGCGCTTCGTGCGCGAGGCGATGGCGAGCGCGCAGCTCGAGCACCCGCACGTCGCGGCGGCGACCGACTACGGCACGCTCCCCGAGGGCGGCGGCTACCTCGTCATGCAGTTCGTCCGCGGCGAGTCGCTGCGCGAGGTGATCGATCGCGACGGCGCGCTCGACTGGATCCGCTCGTGCGAGATCGCCGCGCAGGTCGCGGACGCGCTCTCCGCCGCGCACAAGAAGGGCATCGTCCACCGCGACCTCAAGCCGGACAACGTGATGCTCGAGCCCCGCGACGACGGGACGTCCCTCGTCAAGGTGCTCGACTTCGGCGTGGCGCGCGTCGCCGGCGATCTCGCGCCCGGCCGCCCGGGGACCGCGCTGACGCGCGTGGGGACGGTGATCGGGACGCCCGGCTACATGGCCCCCGAGCAGGCGCTCGGCGAGAGCGTGGACTTCCGGGCCGACCTCTACTCGCTCGGGCTCCTCGTCCACGAGATGGTCGCGGGCGAGCCGGTCTACGACGGACGCGACCTGACCGCGACGGTGACCAAGCAGCTCACCGAAGACATCGAGCGCTTGTCCAAGCACGCGAAGATCCCGCCGGAGCTCGACGCGCTCGTGGCGAGCAT
>JAYRVK010000810.1:0-7986 GCA_041918555.1 Sandaracinaceae bacterium | reverse complement strand
GGGGGCGCCCCGCCCCGGCGCGGGTGGACCGGGCTTGGGGAGCGCGTGCCGGAGACCGGGGTGTGTGGCCGGGGGTCCGCCCCGCGGACCCGCGCCGAACGCAGCGGGCTCCGGAGCGCCCCGTCCACGACGCAATTACAATTGCCCTCTGCCGACGCGAACGCAGCGGGCTCCGGAGCGTCCCATCATTGCCTCAGAGACGGCTTCAGAGCGCGCCCATGTCGAGGTCGACGCCCACGCCGGCCATGGTGTCGAGCGAGAGCGTGCGGAAGTCGTGGTGCGTGTAGAGCCCCAGGCGAAGGAACACGTCGATCGACTCGATCGCCGGGTCGGGCCAGGGGAACGAGGCCATCACGAACGGGCCGGCGCGGTGGCCCACGTAGCCGGCCGCGGGCACCGCGCGCAGCGCCGAGAAGCCGCCGAAGCGCACGAGCGGGCCCTCGGGCAGCCGCACGCCGAAGAGGAGCACGCCCTCGTGCGCGACGATCCAGTCGCCGTTCGCCGCGATGAGGTCGTCGCGGACGTCGAGCCAGTACGCGCCGCGGTCGAGCACGTCGAGCTCTAGCCACGGCGTCGAGACGGCGACGAGCTCGAAGTGCTCGCCGAGCGAGACGCTGCCGCGGAGCACCGCCTTGAGGCGCAGCGTCCAGCCGAGCGCGCTCTGGCCCTCCGCCACCGGGAGATCCTCGCTCCGCCAGCCGTCGTCGTAGCCGCTCCGCACGTAGTAGCCCGCGCCCTCGAGCGGGATCGGCCACACGAAGAGCCCCGAGAGCTCGGAGCGCAGGAAGAAGAAGGTCACCGGCGCGATCTGCACATAGCCGCCCGGCACGAGGTAGATTGGAGAAAGGTACGTTGACACCCCCGCCTCGACGTGATTCTGCCGGACGAGCACGTCGTCGTCGTCGAACAGCGGGACGCAGAGCCCGAGGCGCCCGTTGTACTCGGCGCCCGTCGGGTTCAGCAGCAACACGAGCGCGTGGTGGCTCATCCAGCGCGGCGCGTCGCTCCGCCCGCACTCGGCCCGCGCGACGCCGGCGCTCGCCAGGAGCAGCGCCAGCGCCGCGACGCAACGCACCTCAACGCTCGACGACCGCGCTCGCGCACAGCTCGACGAGGGCCTCGGCGCGCACGCTGATGATCGCGTTCGCCTCGGGGTCGGGCTCGTGCGGGAAGAGGCCCGTGTCGACGACGACGGCCATCGCCCCGCGCTCGAGGTACTGCGGCGCGGTGTCCGAGCCGACCCCGCCGAGCGCGACCAGCTCCTTCACCTCGAACGCGCGCGCGAGCCACGACACGTACCGCGGCCCGCCGAGGCCCGCGGCCGGCGAGATCGCGATCGGCCCGTCCATCGTCCGCGTCGCCGCGCGCAGCTCGTTCGGCGTCGCGACCGACGGCAGCACGTCGAGGCCGCGCGCGCGGCCGGTCTCGATGAGCTCGGGGTCGAAGATCGGCGAGATCACGAACTCCGCGCCGGCGGCGAGCGCGACGTTCAGGTGATCTGCGAGGACGACGTCGCTGAGCCCGACCGTGACGTTGGCCGCGTCGGCGACCTCGGCCGCGATCTCGGCCACGAACGGCACGTGGATCGGGAGCGCGAGGAGCTGGATGCCGCCCTTGGCCGCGGCGAGCGCGCGGGCGATCAGGTCGTCGCGATCCGGCGAGGAGACGATGGCCGCGAGGCGCGTGGTCCGCAGCAGATCGAGGGCATCCCCCATGCGGGGGAGCTATCGCCCGGCGCGCGCGCGGGGTCAAGTTGGCGTCTCAAGGGCGCGCGCCCGCCGCGATCCAGGCGCGGATCGCGGCGAGGTGCACCGAGGGCAGCGCGTCGCGCCCGAGCGGCATGCGCTCGGCGCAGACGTGGAAGCCGTCGGGCGCCTCGCCCTCGAGCTTGTGCATCAGCAGCGACGCGTCGGGGTCGCCCGGCGCGACGCGCGCGAGGCCGCTCGCGCGGCAGGTCGCGCTCCCGTCGGCGCGCACGCCGACGAGCGAGGCGTGCGCCGCGGCCGCCCCCTCGAGCCCGAGCGCGCCGGCCGGCGCGCGACCGTCCGCGCCGATCACGTGGCACCCCGCGAGCGCGCAGCGCCGCTCGATCACGCCCGGGTAGATCGAGGCCCACGTCGGCTCGATCGGCTCCACGCACTCGCCCGCGTCGCAGATCGGCCGACCCTCGAGGTGCGCGCAGTCCGGGTCGCCCGCGCACGGGACGCAGTAGTTCATGGCGAGATCGCAGCGCGAGGTGGTGGGGAACGCGCACTGCGTCGCCTCCGCGCACGTCAGCGGCACCGTGAACCCGACGGTGTTCGGCTGCCGATCGCCGCGCGGCTGGGTCCGCTCGATCACCGGCGAGCCGCACGCGAGCCAGTTGCGCAGGAGCTCGCGCCCCGCCGGGGTCTCGACCTCGGGGAGCGGCTCGCCGCGGCTCGCGCCCGGCCGCACGCGCTCGTACGACGGCGCGCCGTCGCGCACGACGCGCCCCTCGTCGCCGGGCGGCATCGCGCCGCCCGACACCTGCGCCCAGATCGCGCCGCGCAGCGCGTAGACGCGCTCCTGATGGCGCCCGAGCCGATCCACCGACACGAGGTTCGACTGCGGCCCGATCGCCGCGATCCGCACGTCGAAGTCGAGGCCGAGCGGGGCGCCGCGCCGGGCCTCGGGGTCGATCTCCTCGCTGTGGCAGAACGCGCCGAAGCCGCAGGAGCGCACCATCAGCGCCTGGCCCTCGTAGGCGGGCACGCCCTCCGCGGTGAACGCCACGGCGGTGGACGCGGGCTCGTCGCAGGCGCCAGGGACCTCGGCGCACGCGCCGAGCAGCGCGGCGAGGAGGAGCGCCCTCACGGCGCCGCGGCGAGCTGGTACACGGTGCCGTTCATGCCCATCAGGTAGAGCTCGCCCGCGCCGTCGCGGCCCCACGAGACCACCATCGCGGGCACCGTCGGCCCGCTCTGGACGTCGACCGCGGCGCCGCCCTCGATGCGGAAGGACGTGATCTGTCCGGTGCAATAGTCCGCGTAGAAGTAGCGCCCCGCGTAGCACGCCGGGAGCGCGCTCCCGCGGTACACGTAGCCGCCCATCATCGCGCAGCGCCCGCCCGTGTGCTCGAGCTCGTGAATCGGCGGCGTGCTCGAGAGATCGCAGCCCGAGGGTGGATTCAAGCAATGCATGTTGCCCTCCACGACGGGCCAGCCGTAGTTGCCGCCGCTCGTCACGAGCTCGACCTGCTCGAAGCGATCGTCGCCGACCTCGCCCACCACGAGGTCCGCACCGTCGAACGCGAAGCGGTACGGGAGGCGGAAGCCGTACGCGTAGATCTCGTCGCGCATCGTCGCGGTGCCGGTGAACGGGTTGTCGCTCGGGATGCCGTACGGGGTGCCCGAGTCGACGTCGATGCGGAGGATCTTCCCCGGCAGCGAGGAGAGGTCCTGCGCGAGCGCCATCGTCGGGCTCGCCTGGCCGTCGCCGACGCCGATGTAGAGGTAGCCGTCGGGCCCGAACGCGAGGTGCCCGCCGGTGTGCGCGGCCTCGGGGTACGCGATCTCGAGGAGCGTCGTCTCGCTCGTCGGATCGACGGTGTCCGGGTCGGTGAGCGTGAACGACGCGACGCGGAGCATCCCGCGCGCGAACGCGTAGCTGACGAACACGCGCCCGTCGCTCGGGTGGAACGCGAGGCCGTTGAGTCCGTGATCGCCCTCGAGCGTCACCGCCGCGCGCAGATCGAGGAACGTGCCGGTGACCGTGCCGCCCTGCGCGATCTGCACGCGGCCCGCGATCTCGGCGATGAACAAGCGGTCGTCGCCGGGGAGCGCGGTCGCGAAGATCGGATCGCGGAGGCCGGTGATCGCCTCGGTGACGGTGAGCGCGCCGCAGCCGGGGCCGGCGTCGTCGTCGGGCCCGCCCGCGTCGGCGCCGCCGTCGCCGCCGCCTCCCGCGTCGCTGCCCGCGTCCGGCCGGACCGGGCCCATGCCGTCGTCGCACCCGAGGAGGAACAAGGAGCTCGCGAGGAGGGTCGAAGAGAAGCGCATGCGCACACGGTAGCGAAAACCCGCGATCGGCGGCACCTCCGCGGCGGCTATGGCTGCCATTGAGGGGGGCACCGATCGGCGGAATGGCCTATGCTGCGCCCGGGTTTGCCAGGCCGTAACACGCCTGGTTCTGGAGGGGGCGAGCCCGGGTGCTCACGTATCTCTATCTGTTTTCCGTCATCGTGGGAGGGATCCTCCTCGCCGCGTCGATCCTGCTCGGCAGCAAGGACGTCGAGGCCGACGCGCACGTCGACGCGGACGTCGACGCGGACGCGGACGCCGACGCCGACGGCGCGCTCGACAAGGACCTCGGCGCGCACGGCGACGCCGCGGGGTTCCTGTACCTCTTCCTCTCGCTCCGGTTCTGGATCTTCTTCCTCGCGTTCTTCGGGCTCACCGGGATCGTGATGGACGTGGCCGGCCTCGTGAGCCACGAGCTGATCGGGCTCGCGCTCGCGATCGGGATGGGGTTCCTCGTGGGCACCGGGGCGACGAGCGCCATCCGCATGTTGAGCAAGGAGCGATCGGGAGAGGCCGTGGAGAGCAAGGACTACGTCGGCAAGACCGCGCGGGTGCTCGTGCCCTTCGAGGGCGAGCGCGTCGGCAAGGTGCGCGTCGAGATCGGCGGGCGCAGCGTCGATCTGTTGGCCACCGCGGTCGAGGAAGACGCCGAGAGGTACGGCGGCAAGGAAGAGGTCTTGATCGTCGAGATGGACGGGAGCCGCGCGCGCGTCGCGCGCCTCGACGCGAAGAAGGCGTCGAGCTGAGGGCTTCCAGAGCTTCCACTTAGGGCGAGGCTCCCCGCGCGGGAGAAGGAGAAGAGGACGAACCCATGGACATTCCCATCGTATGGCTCGTGGTGTCGGGGGCGCTGGCCGTCGCGGTCGGCACCCTGATGCTCATCGCCATCGTGCGCAACTTGCTGTTCATCGCGCGACCCAACGAAGCGCTGATCTTCAGCGGGAAGCGCTACGTGACCGAGGACGGGCAGACGCTCGGGTACAAGGTCGTCCGGCAGGGCCGCCGCGCGTTCAAGGTGCCGATCATCGAGCGGATCGATCGCATCGACATGACGCTCATCCCGGTCGACGTCGTGGTCCAGAACGCGTACTCGCGCGGCAACATCCCGTTGATGATCCACGCGATCGCCAACGTGAAGATCCACAGCAACGATCGGCTGATCGGGAACGCGATCGAGCGCTTCCTCGGCAAGCCGGTCGGCGAGATCCAGCTCGTCGCGCAGCAGACCCTCGAGGGCGCGCTCCGCGAGGTGCTCGCGCAGCTGACGCCCGAGGAGGTCAACGAGGACCGCCTCAAGTTCGCCGAGAACCTGATCAACACGGCCGAGGACGACCTCGACAAGCTCGGGCTCCAGCTCGACACGCTGAAGATCCAGTCGGTGTCGGACGAGACCGGCTACCTCGACTCGATCGGCCGCCCCGCGATCGCGCAGGCGCTGCGCGACGCGGAGAACGCCGAGAACCAGGCGATGCAGGAGATCGCGCAGGCGCAGGCCGAGGCGAGCCAGCGCGCCGAGGTCAGCAAGGCGGAGGCGCAGCTCGTCGTGCAGCAGAAGCAAAACGAGTTGCGGAGGGTCCAGGCCGAGCTCGAGGGCGAGGCGGCGGCCGTCGAGCGCGAGGCGGAGGCCGCGGCCAAGACGGCGCGCGCCGAGGCCGAGAAGAACCTCCAGGAGATCCGCGCGAAGCTCGAGAACCTGCGCCTGCAGGCCGAGGTGGTCATCCCCGCCGAGGCCAACCGCGAGGCGAAGGCGATCGAGGCGATCGGCCGCGCGGCGCCCACCAAGGAGAACGGTGAGGCCGCCGTCACGGTGCTGCGCCTGATGACCGAGGCGTGGAAGCAGATGGGCCCGCAGGCCCGCGAGATCTACGTCATCCAGCACCTCGAGGAGCTCGTGGGCACGGTCGTCGACCAGCTCGACAACATCCAGATCGACGAGGTCCACGTGCTCGACCAGGGCGACGGCCAGGGCCTGAGCAGCTACGCGGCGACGTACCCGAAGATGGTCGCCGAGGTCATGAAGGCCCTCAAGGACACGACCGGCGTGGACGTGCCGGCGATCCTCGGGGGGGACACCGGACCCGGGGCGACCCGTGGGTCCGTCGCGCCGCCGAGGGGGGTCTGAGCCATGGGTTTCGCAGCATTTCTGGCGCTCGCCGGGATCGCGGTGATCGGGGTCGTGGCCTCGATCCTCTTGATCAAGAACATCCTCTACGTGTGCCAGCCCAACGAGGTGCTGGTGTTCAGCGGGCGCGCGCGCTCGACGGACGGACGCACGCTCGGCTACCGCATCATCAAGGGTGGCCGCGCGCTGCGGGTCCCGCTGATCGAGACCGTCGATCGCATGGACCTGACGAACATGATCATCGAGCTCAAGGTCTCGGGCGCGTACTCCAAGGGCGGCATCCCGCTCACGGTGCAGGGCGTCGCGAACCTGAAGGTGCCCGGTGAGGAGCCCCTCATCCACGCCTGCCTCGAGCGCTTCCTCGGCAAGTCGCGCGCGGAGATCATGAAGGTCGCCCGCGAGACCCTGGAAGGCAACTTGCGGGGGGTCATGGCGACCCTGACGCCCGAGCAGGTCAACCAGGACAAGGAGGCTTTCGCGGTGAAGCTCACCGAGGAGGCCGAGCACGACCTGACCAACATCGGGCTGGTGCTCGACACGCTGAAGATCCAGAACGTCAGCGACGACGTCGGCTACCTGGACGCGATCGGCCGCATGCGGTCCGCCGACATCCGGAAGAAGGCGCAGGTCGCCGAGGCGTTGGCCCAGGCCGACGCGCAGATCCAGAAGTGGCGCAACACCCGGGAGGCCGAGCTCGCGAAGCTGAACCGGGACATCAACGTCGCCATGAAGGAGAACGAGCGCCGCATCGGCGACGCGCGCACGCGCCGCGAGGCGATGATCGCGGAGGAGCGCGCGGAGGTGCAGGCGCAGATCGCCCAGGCGACGGCCGAGATCTCCATGCAAGAGGCCCGCATCGAGCAGGTCCGGCGCCGCCTGCGCGCCGACGTGGTCGAGCCCGCCGACGCGAGCCGGCGTCGCGCGGAGGAGAACGCGAAGGCGGCCGCCGCCGAGATCATCGAGCAGGGCCGCGCGACCGCCGAGGTCCTGACCAGCCTCGCGGCGACCTACCGCGGCAGCGGCACGAGCGGGCGCGAGGTCCTCCTCATGCAGAAGCTCGTCCCGATGCTCCGCAAGGTCAGCGGGACGATCGGCGACCTCAAGGTCGACAAGCTCACCGTCATCGGCAACGGCGCGAGCAACGGCGGCAGCCTCGCCACGTCCCTCGTGAAGACCAACGAGCAGATCAAGGCCGCGACGGGCGTCGACATCCCGAAGATGCTGACGGAGCGCTTCGGCGGAGGGACGCCCGCCACGGAGTGATCCAGAGGTGTCGCCTGGTGGGCATCTACGCCCCCGCGACCTGTAGGGTTGGCGCTACGATCGCGCCGGCCTTCGGGGGTCGCGGGGGCGCTCGCTTTGGTGGCATGCCCGTTGCGCGGGCGAGGGGGATGTCGTCCGACGCCCTCGCGATCGCGTGGTACCTCCACCGCTCCTGCCCCGATCTCGCCCGCGCCGAGGTGCGCTGGCCGCGCGGCGTGCGGGGCGCGGCGCCGCCCGACGAGATCGAGCGGCTACCCACGCGCGAGCTGGCCGAGCTCTTCGAATCGCTCGATCGCGCCGGCGGGGTCGCGCTGGCCGCGCGGGCGGGGGTCGAGGCGGGCCTGCGGCCCGCGACCGCGCTGCTCTTGTCCTTGCGCGCGAGCACGAACGTCGGCGCGCTGCTCGAACGCGCGGTCGCGTTCTGGCGCGTGCTCGGCTCGACGCGCCTCGAGCGGCGCTCGCTCCCCGGCGCCGAGGAGCTCGTGATCGTCGACGAGTGGACCGAGCGCGAGCGCGGGCACGACCACTACGCGGCGTTCCTGGTCGGGGTCATCGTCGGCG
>JAYRVK010000809.1:0-9484 GCA_041918555.1 Sandaracinaceae bacterium | reverse complement strand
GTCGGCGTCATGCGTGACGAGAACCCGCCGTTCGCGTCGTGCGAACTCGAGTTGCTCCAAGTCCGCGGCCCCGGAAAGACCGGCATCTTGAGTCGTCGTCACATCGATCCCGCGACGGCGCAGAGCGTCGTGTTGGTGCCCAGATCGAAGGCGGCTACGCGCACGAGCCGCTCGCGCCGCCCGTCGGCCTCAGGAGCCCGACGTCGCGTCGTCGGTCAACGCGGAGAGGTCGGGGAGCTCGTCGAGGTTCGGCAGCACGATGATCTCGATCCGGCGGTTCTGCGCGCGGCCCTCCTCGCTGGAGTTGCTCGCGACGGGCTGCGTGTCCGCGTAGCCCGCGGCGGCGAGCCGCTCGGCGCTCATGCCGTGCTCGGCGAGGAAGCGCACCACCGCGACGCCGCGCGCGGCCGACAGCTCCCAGTTCGACTCGTAGCGGTTGCGGCGGCCGATCGGGATGTTGTCGGTGTGCCCGGCCACGAGGAAGTTGCGGTTCGGGACGCTCGCGAGGACCTGTGCGACGCGCTCGAGGGTCGCGTTCGCGGCCTCGCGCAGCTCCGCGCGGCCCGAGTCGAAGAGCACGCCCTCGGGCAGCTCGACGACCATGTTGCCGCGCACGATGCGCACCCGGAGCTGGCCCGCGGCCACCATCTCGCGGAACGCCATCGCCATGCGGCGCAGCGAGTCGAGCCGCGTTCGGTTCGCCTCCTCGCGCGCGCGCGCCGCGGCGAGCTCCGACTGGAGCCGCTCGCGCAGCGCGGTGAGGTCGGAGAGGTCGGCGCCCTGCGACTCGAGCACCGCGCTGAGCTCGCGGTTCTGCTGCTCGAGCTCCGTGATGCGCTGCTGCGCGGTGCGCAGCTCGGCCTGCGTCTGCTCGTGCTCCGACTGGAGCTGGTTGTACTCCGCCTCCCAGTCGCGGCCGCAGCCCGCCGCGGCCCCCGCGAGGAACAGGACCGACGCGGTCCACCCGATGATCGTTCGCATGGGGGAGAGAGGTAGAACGCGGGTGGTGCCGAAGGCAAGCACAAGCGCGTAGCATGGTCGCATGACCGAGGAGCGACGGAGCGCGAAGCGGCACGCCCTGTGGGTGCCGGTCGAGCTGAGCGCGGGCCAGGACGTCTACATGCTGGCCGTGAGCCGCAACATCAGCTTCACCGGGGTGCTCGTGATCGTGGGGGCGAAGCTCGAGCCGGGGCGGCGCGTGGAGCTCAAGCTCAGCGTGCCCAAGGCCGGTGAGCGCGCGGTGAGCGGCGAGATCGTGCGGGTCGAGCACAACGCGGAGGATCCCGACGGGCTCTGGAAGTACCTCCTCGCCATCCGCTTCGACGAGCCGGTCCCCGAGCTCGAGGCCGCGTTCGAACGGCTCGAGCAGGCGCGGTAGCGCCGTACGCGATCTGCGCAGCGCGCCCGGCCTGCGCTAGACTGCCTCGGCTGGAGGCGAGACGGGATGGCTTCATGCGCGCGTTGGGTGGTGCTCTCGATCGCGGTCGGCGGCGTCGCCGTGTCGGGCTGCGCGGACGGGGGCGGGCCGGGTGGGGTCGACTCGGGCCCCGGGCGCATGGATTCGGGCGATCCCGGCGAGGACTCGGGTCCGCCACCGCCCACGGACGCGGGCGAGGACGCGGGGCCGGGCGACGCCGGGTTCGACGCCGGCGTGATCACCGACGGCGAGTCCTGCTCGGAGTGCGGCGTCGACGACGACTGCCAGCCCGGCCTGCGCTGCGCGCGCATCGGCACCGGCGATCACGTGTGCCTTCCGACCTGCAACATCGATCTGCCCGAGTGCCCGGCGCGCTTCGACTGCGTGAGCGACCCGACCACCATGGTCCCCGAGCCGGTGTGCGCGCCGGTCGGCGAGCGGTGCTGCGTGGACGGCGACGAGGACTTGCACGGGATGGGCGTCGGCTGCCTGGGCTGGGACTGCGACGACAGCAACCCCGAGACGAACGAGTCGGCCGTGGAGATCTGCGACGGGAGCAACAACGATTGCGATGGCGCGACCGACGAGGGCGACCCGAGCGCGCTCTGCCCGCGCGGCGATCACGTGGCGCGCACGATCTGCTCGGAGGCGGGGCGTTGCGAGAACGCGGAGTGCGAGCTCGGCTGGGGCGACTGCGACGCGATGCCCGAGAACGGCTGCGAGACGCGGACGAACACGGAGATGCACTGCGGCGGGTGTTTCGTGGGGTGCGCGCCGCCCAACGCCACCGGCGACTGCTCGAGCGGGACGTGCGACGTCGGGATGTGCCACGAGGGCTGGGGCGACTGCGACGGCGACCCGATGAACGGCTGCGAGACGCCGCTCACGAGCCTGACCGACTGCGGGCGCTGCGGCGTCCCGTGCTCGCCGCCCTTCGCGGTCGGCGACTGCTCGACGGGTACCTGCGAGATCGGCGTCTGCAACCCGCGGCGCGGGGACTGCGACATGAACCCGGTGAGCGGGTGCGAGACGTCGACCACGACGAACTCCGACTGCGGCGGGTGCGGCGTGCTCTGCGCGCCGACCGCGGCGATCGGGGAGTGCTCGACGGGCACGTGCCGCATCGTCACGTGCACGCGCTCCGACTACGCGGACTGCGATCTCATCGGGGTCAACGGCTGCGAGACGAGCACGCGCACGCTCACCGACTGCGGCGGCTGCGGCGTGCCCTGCTCGATCGCGGGCGGCAGCGCCTCGTGCGCCAGCGGAGTGTGCACGGGGACGGGCTGCGCGCCCGGCCTCGCCGACTGCGACGGAGCCCCGGGCTGCGAGCAGATGACCAACACCAACACCCACTGCGGCGACTGCGACACGCCGTGCGCGCCGACGCACGGGACGGGGACGTGCGCGTCGGGCACCTGCGTGATCACGAGCTGCGCGCCGGGCTACCTCGACTGCGACGGCGACGTCGGCAACGGCTGCGAGACCGCGCTCGGGGGCCTCGGCACCTGCGGCACCTGCGGCGGTGTGTGCAGCCTCGCGCACGCGGACGAGAGCTGCGCGAGCGGGACGTGCCGCATCACGGCCTGCGACGCGGGCTGGGGCAACTGCAACTCGAGCCACCCGGACGGCTGCGAGACGCCGCTCAACACGACCAGCAACTGCGCCGGCTGCGGCACGACGTGCAGCCGCAACAACGGCACCGCGAGCTGCGCGTCGGGGACCTGCGCGCTCACCGGATGCAACGCGGGCTTCTCGAACTGCGACGGCGACCCGGCCGATGGCTGCGAGGTGAACCACGCGGCTACGTCGGGCGCGTGCGGCGGCGGCACCAACGCCGGCACCTACGACGGTGACCGCAGCTGCGGCACGATCTGCGGTGGCAACACGTCCTGGGACTCGTTCGCGAGCTACAACGACAACAACGACCGCTGGTTCTACGCGCGGGTCTACGAGGACTCGAACTGCGCGACCGACATCGAGCACCAGGTCCGGCTCGCCGTGCCGGCGGGCGTCGACTACGACCTCTACCTCTACCGTGACTCGGGCTGCGGCTCGGTCACGGAGTCGTCGACGGCGCGCACCACCCTGGGCAACACCGAGACCGTCACCGTGCGCGAGAGCCAGAGCTACACGAGCGACGACAGCTTCACGTACTACGTACACGTGGTGTTCGTGGGCGGCGCCAGCTGCGTCGACTACACGATCACGTTCTACGGCCACAACTGCTGAGGCGGTGTGAGCGCGCGTGCCGTCTCGGTGCTCGCCGTCCTCGCGCTCGTCGGCTGCACGGCTCCTCCTCCCGGCCCGCTCACTCCACGCGCGCGCGCAGCGGAGCGGGCGGATCGCGCGAGGACGGCCGGGCGGCGGGCGCTCGACTGGCTCGCCACCACCGACGCCGAGATGGGCGTCGACGTGCTCATGGCGATGCAGATCTACGCCGCGCTCGCACACGAGCCGCGCGCGCTCGACGTGGCGGCCGCGCGTCACGACGCGCCTGGCCCGTCGGAGCTCGAGCGATTCGGTCGGCTGCTCGAGCTCGACAAGACGCCTCTCGATCCAGGGCGCCTCGACGAGGTCGCCCCGAGCGCGACGACCCCCAACCCCGCCGACGAGCTCACCGACGATCGCGTCGTCGAGTGTCTCGATCGCGTCCTCTCCTGCGAGGTCACGCGGGAGTGCGTCGACTACGTCGAGCTCGACGATCGCTGGGGCTACGTGCTCACGCACCAGGCCGTCACCCTCCTCGTCGCGCATTGGATCGGCTGCCCGCTCGACGTCGACGTCGAGGAACGCCGGCGCACGTTCGCGGCGAACCTCGTGGCGGAGACGCGCGCGGACCCCCGTCCCTCGGAGCTCTACTACGAGCGCCTCGCGATGCTCGGCCACCTCGGCTTCGCGAGCGCGATCGAGCCCGCGTGGATCGACGCGCTGCTGGACGCGCAGACCGAAGAGGGGTGCTTCCCCGTGCGCGCGGGCCAGCCCTGCCATCCGCACCCGACGGGCGTCGCGCTCTGGGCCCTCGCGCACGCGATCGAGTAACGTCGCGCCCATGGCGGGCGGCGGCGGCGGCGACAGCAAGACCTGGATCTACGTGCTCGTGGCGGGCACCGCGCTCTGCGGCGCGGGGTACGGGCTCGAGCACGCGCAGGCGGGACCGCACTGGCTCGCGATCGCGTGCCTCGCGCTCGGCGGCCTCGGCGTGGTCTTCGGCAGCTGCGAGGCGATGATCAAGGCGGTCGAGGGCGTCGGCGAGCGGCTCGACTGGAACCAGTTCGTCGCGGGCACCGTCGCCGGGCTCGCCAGCAACATCCCCGAGATCGTGATGCTCGGCTTCGTCGTGGCCGCCGAGCCGCGCGTCGCGTTCGTGGTGGTCGCGCTCACCCTCCACGTGAACTCGCTGATGTTCGGCGTGTACAGCGGGCTCTTGCCGCGCGACGCGGCGGGCGGCGCGCGCCTCCCCGACGCGCTGGTGAAGGTGAGCACGGATCTCTTCGCGGCGGGCGGCGGCGTGTTCCTCGCCACGGGCTGCCTGATGGTCCTGATGCAGCTCTTCCAGACCGGCGATCACGAGGGCCAGGCCTTCGGGGTCATGGACCTCTACGTCATCGGGGCTTGCTTGCTCTTCGTGCAGGTCGTCTCGGTGATCCAGATGATCAAGCGCTTCTCGAGGTCGACGGAGACCGGCGAAGCGAAGGCCACGCCCGAGGAGCCGTCGGAGCCGAAGAAGGACCCGCCGAGCTGGGCCGCGATCGCGGGCTACGGCCTGCTCGGCGGCGCGGCGTCGCTCCTGGGCGGCCACGCGGTGGGCGACTTCGCCGACGCGCTCGTGCAAGGCCTCGAGAGCGCGGGCTACCCCGAGATGGTCAGCGCGATGCTGTTGAGCCTCTTCGCGGGGGCCGGCGCGTACGTGATGATCGCGACCGCGCACGCGAAGAAGATGTACGACATCGCGCTCGCGAACGTGTCCGGCGCGATCACGCAGGTGCCCTTCGTGGTGCTCCCGTCGGTGATGCTGCTCATGGCCGTGCTCGCGCAGACCGGGGTGATCCCCTCCGAGGGCGGGGTCCTCGCGGTCGACCTCGAGACCACGAGCGTGATCCTCCTCGCGTTCCCGCCGATGCTCCTGCTCTGGAAGAGCATCAAGGACGACGGGAAGCTGAACTGGGTGGAGACCGCCGCGATGGTCACGGTCTTCGGGCTCAACCTCTACTTCCTGGCGATCCACGGATGAGGCTCGCGGTGCTCTTCCTCGCCCTCGCGTGCGCGGCGCCCGCCGCGGCGCAGGAGGCGGGAATCCCGGCGCCGCCGGAGGTCGAGCTCCGCCCCGCGTCCGTCCGGTTCCGCGCGAACCTCGACGACGTCCACGTACGTTACATGCAAGATCCCTTGCTCGACGACACCTCCGGGCATCTCTCCGTCCGGCTCGCGCCGATCGCGCGCTACGCGGAGCTCTGCGTCGCGCCGTGCGAGGTCGAGCTCCCGCAGACCCACCTCGCGCTCGCCGCCGTGCGCGGCGAGCACGTGCACCGCTTCACCGAGCCGCTCGGCGTCGACGGTCCGACCGGCGTGCGGATCGAGTGGGACGATCGCTCGGGCGTCCGGCTGGCGGGCCTCCTCACGATGATCGTCGGCGGCGCGCTCGGCGTCGCGACCGGCGGGCTCGCGCTCGAGCTCGCGACCGACGGCGCGGCGCTCGCGGGCGGCCTCGTCGCGGGGAGCGCGCTCGCCACCGGCTCGCTGGTGGTCGGGCTCGTGCTCTTCCTGCTCGAGGACGCGGCGAGCCTCCGCGTGCGGCCGCTGCCCGCCGACGGCGCGGAGCTCTTCAGCTCCGAGTGGCGCTGAGCCTCACTCCTCTTCGTCCGGCGGCTCCTCGCGCCCGCGCTCGGCGAGCGCGCGCAGCGTCGGCAGGAGCATCTTGCGGCGCATGAGCACGACGAGGCGTTCGCTCAGCGTGACCGCGGCCTCGGTGAGCGCGGGCAGCCGCGCGGGCTCGACCTCGGGCAAGACGCCTTGTCGGAACATCGAGAGCTCGAGCTCCACGAGCCTCGCGAGGGCGCGCGCGTACTCCGCGAGGATCTCCACCGGGAGCATCCCCTCGGTGAGCCCCGCCTTCCGCGCGGCGCCGAGCACGCGCAGGATCTCCACGTCGTCACCGCGGTAGGTCTCCTCCTCGCGGCCCTCGATGGGGCGCACCACGCCGAGCTGCGTGAGGAGCTCGAGCTGCGAGGGCACGACGCCGGACGCGAGGAGCTGCGCGCGGGTCCGCTCCTCGCCCTCGGTGGCCTCGAGCACGCGGGCGATCGTCGCGGCGACGGTCTCGTCCGAGCTGTCGAGCTCGCTCTCGTCGAGGACCGCCTTGATCACCTTGAGCGGGAGGAACCGCGTGCGCTGGAGCTCCTTGATGCGCTGGATCCGATCGACGAGCGACGGATCGTAGTACGCCATGTTGCGGCTCGTGCGGACCGGCTCGGGCAAGAGGCCCTCCCGCACGTAGTGCTTGATGGTCGCCGCCGGCACGCCGCTCAGCTTCGCGAGGACGGACACCTTGACGAGGTCGTCGTCCGCGTCACCCATCGGAACGGCAGGGTACGTCATGCGAGGCTCAATCGTCCCGCAGCGCGAGCTCGATCACGCGCTCCTCGCCCGCGACGAGCTCGAAGCGGTCGCCGTAGACCTGGAGATCCTCGGGCCCCGGGAGCGTCGGGCTGTCCCGCCCCACGTCGAGCACCGCGCCGACGAAGTACGCGCCGGGGCGGATCGCGCGCAGCTCGTAGGGCTCGGGGAACGAGGGCGCGTCCACGGCGACGAACTCGAGCGGCGGCCCCATCGGCATCGAGGGGTGCGCCTCGTCCCAGTCGAAGATGCCGACGAGGAGCGATCCGTCGGCGCTGCCTCCGTAGGTCACGTCTCCGCGCACGGTCGCGCGCGTGGACACCCCCGCGTCGCCCGCCGGCATCGCGCCGTCGCAGCCCGACGTCCACGCCGCCACCATGAGGAGCCACCTCGCGTGCTTCACCTCGTCCTCCACTCCCGTCACGGCCGGCGCTCGAGGAAGAGGCCGCGCGCGTTGCCACCCATCACCGCCTCGATCTCGTCGACCGAGTAGCCCGCGGTCCGCATCGCCTCGAGCAGCGTCTGCACGTAGCGGCGCATCATCCCGCTGTACTGCGGCCCGTCCGTCGCGAACATCGCGCGCCCGACGAGACCGCGCGCGAGGATCGCCTCGAGCACGCGCGGGTACTGCGGCTCGGTGGACGTCACCGACGCGCCCGTCTCGTCGATCAGGGTCGGGCGCGCGAGCGCGCTGAGCTCGAGCCACACGTTGTCGTGCGCCTGCGCGAGCTCGAGCGCGTGCGCCACCGCGCGCGCGTCGCCCTGACCGACGTGCGAGAGCACGAAGTCCACCCGGCCCAGGCCGTGCGCGCCGTCGTACTGCTCGATCACCTGCGCGAGGCCCTCGGGGTCGTAGTAGGCGGGATCCGTCTGCGATCCCGGGAACGGCGAGAAGCCGGTGTGCAAGAGCACGGGGACGCCCCGGCGCGCGGCGACGTCGTAGACGCCGAGGTACGCGGGGTCGTCGAAGGTCACCGCTTGATGCGCGTGGGCGAGCTTGATCCCGACGAAGCGGTCGGGGTGGACCGCGAGCCACGACTCGAGGTGCGCGAGGTCGCGCTCGGGGTCCCACGCGTCGAAGCGGACGCTCGCGAGGCCGCGCGCCCAGCCATCGGCGTTCTCGGGCGCCGCGAGGCGCGCGTCGAGCGCCTCGTTCTCGAAGAAGCCCGTCGTCTCCGGCGTGTAGACCGCGAGGAGGAGCACGCGATCCACGCCCGCCCACTCCGCCTGCGCGCGGATCCCGACGTGGGGCGCCCACGGATCGAGGAGCCGATCGATGAGCGCCGGCGCGTAGAGGCGCGCGAACGGGGGGAGCCCCTCGACGATGAACTCACGACCGCGCACCGCCATCCGCCCGAACGAGGCGGGGTGGAGGTGCGGATCGATCACCTC
The DNA here is from genome assembly GCA_041918555.1 of Sandaracinaceae bacterium. GTDB lineage: Bacteria > Myxococcota_A > Polyangia > Polyangiales > Sandaracinaceae > JACKEC01. The sequence continues at coordinate 1,059 of JAYRVK010000809.1, read as the reverse complement.
GATCCGACGGCCCTCCACCTCGACGTCGGCCCGCGCGCCGAGCGCGGGTACGAGGAGCAGTGCGGCCGTCAACGAAGCGTGCTTCATCCAGCTCACGGCGTCGCTCCGGTCATCGGCGGCACCTCGGGGAAGCGGTCGTAGGGCGGGATCACCCCCACGCGGAGCACGACGTCGCCGTCGTACTCGAGGCTCAGCCCCTCGGGATAGAACTCGAAGCTCTCGATCGTGTCGCTGGCCGGCCCGAGCGCGGCCTCGACCTCGGCGCGCGAGGCGCCGGGGACCGCGGGGCCTTCGACCACCGCGCCCTCGGAGGCGCCGATCCCCACGACGAGGCTGTCGTCGGTGAGCGCGTCGGCCTCGGGCGAGGTGAGGACCACCTCGAGCGCGCCCGGCAAGCGCGCGAAGCCGATCCGGTTGCTCACGAGCGCGCCCTCGGGCTCGCCCGCCACCGCGCGGACCTCGGCGAGCGTGGCGCCGAGCGCGATCGCGCCGATGCCCTCGCCGGGCACGATCCGCGCGGCCGGCGGCGCAGGCGACGCGCAGCCGACGGCGGCGAGCACGAGCACCAGAGCGGCGCGCATCACGGCGCCATGGTGTAGGGGCTCGGGCAGCGTCCGTCGGCGCTGCAGATCCCGTAGGTCACGTCGAGGACGCCGCCGGTGGGGGGCACGCAGGCCACGCACGTCCCGCTCCCGCAGTCTGCGTCCGTATGGCAGAGCTCGTTGTCACCCGAGGGGCAGCCCGCGCCGGCGCGGCAGAACGCGCCGTTCATCGGGTCGAACATGCCGAAGTGAACACAGCAAGCCTCGCTGCCCCCACAGTCCTCGGGCCCGTCGCACGTGCCGGCCGCGCTGAAGCCGCCGCTGCACCCGGACGCCGCGGTGCACGACGCACCGGACAAGCCCACACAGCAGATCTGAGGCGACATGCAGCTGGTGTCGCCGCAGCCGACGTAGCCGGGTCGCGGATCCGCGCCCGACGCGCTGCCGCCCGCGTCGGTCCCGCCGCCGGTGCCCGCGTCGGTGCCGCCGCCCGAGCCGGAGTCGAAGGGGCCGGACC
>JAYRVK010000808.1:0-17211 GCA_041918555.1 Sandaracinaceae bacterium | reverse complement strand
TCTCGCCCACCACCTCTAACCCCTCTGCGCCTCAGCGTCTCTGCGCGGAATAAAATGGTTTCGCGCAGAGGCGCAGAGGCGCGGCGAGGGGAAGCGCGAGACCCATCACAACCGCGTCTCCGGCCAAAGCACGACCAGCCCCACGGGCTCCAGGCGCTGCAGCGCCACCTGGTAGAGCGCCTCGATCTGTCCAGGCTCGCGCTCGATCTCGCGGCCGATGCTCTCGTAGCGCCGCGTGAGGTGTTCGAGGTCGCGCTGCACCTGGCGCTCCTGCAACTTGCCTTCCGCAGAGTCGCCGAAGTCGAACGTCGTCTGGCCGAGACGCGCGACCGAGCGCTGCACGTCAGCGCGCTGCGCCCACAGGATCTTGCGCAGGGCGTCCGACTCCTCGCGACCGCGCTGGGTCAGCTCGCGGGTCGCGCGGTGCGCCTCCTCGTCGGCGTCGTCGCGGATGCGCTTCCAGAGCCGAGCGAAGAGCGTGGGCGCGGCGGCGATCACGCGGGCCTGGATGAGGGGCGGGATTCCGTCGAGCGACGGGGAGCCGGCGAGCACGTCTTCGAGCAGGAGGATCGCGTGGCGGTCGGCGTCGTCGGCGAACGGGGTGAGCTCGTCCTCGCGGCCCTCGACCCAGCGGCCGGCCACGCTGAGCAAGCGGTCGTGCAGGCGGGTGGCGCCGGTGCCGTAGAGGCAGAGGCGGCCGAACGCGATGACGCGCACGAGCTGGTCGCGCGGGTTCTTCACGACGGTGACGCGGGAGAGGTCGTGCGCCGAGTAGCCCTGGGCGAGGAAGCGGCCGAGCACGCGCTGCACGAACGGGTGGCTGAGGTGCAGGTGGACGAGCGCGCTGTTCATCTTCGGCGGCGGCTCGAACACGACCGGCTGCGGCGGCTGCTTGCGCCACTCCCACCACTCCTCGTTCTTCGCCTTGGGGGGCCGCAGGTGATCGACGGTGCGGCTCCACGACGTGGGCATCGCGGGGAGGTGGAAGACGCCGCGCTTCTCTTCGACGAGCGGCGCGATACCGGAGAGCTCGAGGCCGACGTCGATGGCGTCGCGCAAGAGATCGCGTCGGAACTCCATCACCTTCGCGGACCGCGCGAGGATCTCGCCGGCCTCGCGGATCTCTTCGCCGAGCTGCGTCCGCCCGCTGCGCTGCGTCTCGAGCTCGGACTCGACCGAGGCGCGCCCCGTGGCCTCGGCCGCGAGCTCGAGCTGATCGCTCGTGGCCTCCGTGATGCCTTCGGCCAGCGTCGTCTCGATGCGCTCCATGATGACGGCGCCGAGCGAGCCGAGCTCGCGCTGGATGACGTCGACCTTGTCGACGAGGCGCTCGAGCACGACGTCCTCGGCGCGATCGGCGTAGCGGAAGTAGTGGCACCGCACCTCGGGGGCGGGCTGGAGGGTGCGGTCGATGCGGCCGTTGCGCTGCTCGAGGCGTCCAGGGTTCCAGGGCACGTCGAAGTGGAAGAGGTCCGCGCAGTGGCCCTGGAGGTTGATGCCCTCGCGCGCCGCGTCGGTGGCGACGAGCACGCGCACCGGCGCGTCTTCGGGCGGCGCGTTGAACGCCTTCTGCACCTCGGCCCGCGCGTCCTCGTTCATGCCCCCGTAGAGCTGCGCGATCCGCTCGTCCGCCCGATCGGTCCCCCGGAACGCGGCCTGGAACAGGTCGACCAGGTACTTCCGAGTGTCGCCGTACTCCGTGAAGATCAGGACGCGGTCACCGGTCCAGGCGCGGTCCGTCTTCGAAGGGCTGTCCATGCCCCCGGGGACCGCGGCCTTGCACTGGCGCTTGCGGATCCAATCGAGCAGCGCGAGCACCTTTCCGTCCGGCGTGCGCTGGTGTTGCTGGGCCAGGCGGAGCATCTGCGCGAGCAGCTCGCGCGCGCGCTCCGCGGGCGGCTGCAGTGCGTCGGTCGCCGCGGCCACCGCGTCCTCGTCGGCCGCGTCGAGCGTCTCGTCGTCGACCCCGAGCTCGTCGTCGTCCTCGCGCACTCGAAGGGGAAGCGTGGTCGGCGCCCGCACCTTCGCCGTCCCGTCTTCGATCCGCTCGGCGTGCTTCTTCAGCGTCCGGTAGAACGCGGGCACGCTGCTGAGCAGACGCTTCTGGAGATGGACGAACACCAGCTTTCCGCGCCCCTTCGCGGGCCGCATCAGCCTGGTGTACTCGCCCAGCATCTGGCTGAGCCGGAGCTCGACGGGCTCACCTTCGTCGAGCACCGCGCTTCCGACCGCCTCCGACACCCCCCGAGTCCGCCCACCGACAGACCGGTCATAGGTGACGGGCGTCGCCACCCACTCCGAAAAACTCTGCGCCTCCGCGTCTCTGCGCGAAATTCCCTGGGCGAGCTCGATCTGCACCAGCAGCCGCCTCGGGAAGTCCACGCCTTCTTGGCCGCGGAGATCTTCCTTGAGCCGGCGGATCATCACGGGCCGCAGGCGCTCCGGATCCTCGATCGGGACGGCCCGCGTGAAGCGCTGCGGGTCGAGGATCTCGAGGAGCGCGCTGAAGCTGTTGCTGTGCCCGTTGTGCGGCGTCGCGCTGAGGAAGAGCCGGTTCTCGAACCGCGGCGCCACGTCGCGGATGACGCGCGTGATCTCCGAGTCCGTCGCCCACTGGCTCGCGCTCGCGGGCGCAGCGACGTGGGCCTCGTCGAGGATGAGCATCGACTTGCGGGCGCGACTCCCGGGCTCCTCGGCGCCCAGCGTCTGCAGGTGCGCCAGCAAGGGATCTCGGTACTCGGGCCGACGCAGGATCGGGTGGCTCACGATGAAGCGCCGATGAGTGCTCCAGGGGTTCACGCCGAAGCCGCGCTCCTTGCGGCGACGGGCGATGAAGCTCCGGCTCATCACCTCGAACTGAAGCCCGAACCGCTGCGCCATCTCCTCCTTCCATTGGAGCTGCACCGACGCCGGACAGACCACGAGCACGAACTCGACGCGCTGCCGGAGCAGGAGCTCCTGGAGAACGAGGCCCGCCTCGATCGTCTTGCCGAGCCCGACGTCGTCCGCGATGAAGAGGTTCGCGCGAGGCAGCGACAGCGCCTTCGTCAGCGGCGTGAGCTGGTGTTGCATCAGCCGGATGCCGGCACGAAATGGCGACTGAAAGAGCTTGGCGTCGGTGGCGGTGACCGCGTTCCACTTCAGCGCGTGGAGGTAGGCGCCGAAGTGCCGCGGCTGGTCGACGCGCGTCGGCGCAGGCAGCTCGCCGGCCTCGGTCGGCAGCACACGGGCGCCGAGCTCGAGCTCCCAGAGCTTCTCCATGACCCGCCCTTGATCATCGTCGTCGAGGCACACCATGCGGACGCGCGTCGCGTGTTTCGGCTCGGGGGGAGGCGCCACGTGCTCGACGAGCCACTGACGATGACGGCACGCGACGATGTCGCCGGGCTTGGGCGCGTAACGCGGGATCTCACCGCGCGTGAACATCGCGGGCGGCGGCGCCGAGTCGATCGCCTCACCCCGCGCGAGCAGGAGCCGGTTCTGGAGATCAGCGCGAGCCCGCCCCGAGTCATCGATCCCGTGCGCGCGACAGGCGGCCTTCAGCTCTTCGCGCCCGAGCTGGGAGAGCAGCTCACGGAAGTGAATGCGGCCGGTCCGTGCCAGGATCTCGGCTTGTTCGTCCCGGGTCAGGTCCGGGATCGGGAGGCCGACGGATCGCCCCAGCTCTTGCAGCCGAGCCTTGGTGAGCGCTCCGAGTACGGACCTCGATGTCGGTGCGGCCCCCATGCGCACTCGATGGTCTCTCCGTCGCGACGGGATCGGAAGACCGTGGGTGCAGACGATCGCTTCTATCAACCTGCTTCGACGCCGATGCTCGTGCGCAACAGCGGGAGGCGCCAAGGAATTCCGAGTGGCGAAACGGGGCCGCCGCTCCGGGCCGCTGAGGGCCGCTACTCGTCGAGGTCTTGCTGGAGCGCCGCGCGCTGCTCGTCGGTGAGCCGCGCCAGCCCGTGCACCTTCGGGTGATCGATCCCGATCGCGTCCGGCGCGGTGTCGCCGAAGCGGAACGCGAGGTACTGGACCGACGAGAGCCGCTCGTCGCCGACCTGCCGCGTGTCGTACTCGGGCCGCACCTTCGTCCCGTCGGGCATCAGCGCGAAGAGGTGGTCGCAGAGGCCCGTCCACTCGTGGAGCAGCGCCGCGCGCTGCGCGGGGTCGTCGATGCCGATGAGGAGCGAGCACCCCAGGCGCCCGTCGTCGAAGAGCAGCTCGTTGTAGGTGTCGATCTCGTGCTGGACGTCGGCCTCGCGCACGATCTTCTCGACCCGCATCATCTCCTGGATCTGGTAGCGGATCGTGTCGCGGTTCTCGAAGAGGAAGGTGAAGTGCTCGCCGACCTGGATCCGGCGCGCGCCCTTGGCCGCGATCGCCGCGGGCCGCGTGGCCTCGCGCCCGTCCTCGTAGCTCTGCCAGTCGACGATCTCGGCGCGCACGATCGGCTTCATGTCCCGTCCTCCTCGGCCTTCTTCGTCTTGGTCGGGAACCCGTCCTCTTCGTAGGCGCGCGCGAGGATGCTCATCGGGTGCATCGGCTTCACGCCCGCGTGCTGCTGGAACTGGAGCGCGGCCAGCGGGCAGTCGGTGGCCCAGATCTCGGCGTCGGCGTCCTTCATGCCGGAGAACGCCTTCTGGCCGATCTTCGCGGAGGCCTCGAAGCCCTCGACGGTCATCGCGTAGGTGCCGTCGTGCCCGCAGCACTCCATCACCGTCGCGGGCGTGACGCCGGGGATCTTGCGCAAGAGATCGCGGCCCTTGAACCCGACGCCCTGCGCCCTCAGGTGGCAGGGCGCGTGGTAGGCGACCTTGGGGCCCGGGCTCGACGCGAAGCCCGCGTCGAAGCGCTCCTCGTTGCGGATCGACCAGAGGTACTCGCCCGCGTCCATCACCGCCGCGGCCAGCACCCGCGCACGCACACGATCCTCGCCCTCGAGCAGCTCGGGCCACTCGCGGCGGAGCATCATCGAGCAGGTCGGGTTGATCGCGACGACCTTCGCGCCGGCCTCGACGTGCGGCATCAGGAGGTCGAGGGTCGCCTTCGCCTTGGCGCGCAGCGTCTCGAGGTCGCCCGACTCCCACGCGGGCATGCCGCAGCACTGCAAACCGCGTTGACAGCGCACGTCGACGCCGTTGCGCTTCAGGACCTTCACGGTGTCCTTGCCGACGTCGGGCTCGTTGTGCTGCACGTAGCAGGTCTGGAAGAGCACCACCTCGCCGCCGGGCCCGCCGTCGGTCAGGCCCTCGGCGATCGCCCACTTCTCGAAGGTCTGCCCCGCGAAGTCCGGCAGGAGCTTGTCGCGGTGGATGCCGAGCGCCTTCTCCATGAACCAGCGGTGGATCGCCACGCGGTTCATCACGTTCGCGAGCCCGAGGCTCGCCCGCGCGAGGCCGGCGGCGCGGTCGGGATCGGACAGCGCCATGCGCTGGAGGGCCGGCTTGCGCGAGCCGCGCACCGCGTTGTAGCGGTGGATCAGCTTCGGGAAGTCGAGCTGGAACTCGTGCCCGTCGCGCGGCGTGTACGGGCACTGGACCTCGCACAGCTTGCACTGGAAGCAGAGGTCGACGACGTCCTCGGTCTCCGTGCGCGTGAGCTTCTTCACGTCTCCGTCGTGCGCGTCGACGAACCGGAAGAGCGTCGGGAACGCGTCGCAGTACTTGAAGCACATCCGGCAGCCGTGACAGACCTCGAAGGCCCGCTCGACCTCCTGGTCGAGCGCGGCCTCGTCCCAGTACTTCGCGTCCGACGGGTCGTAGCTGAGCCCGTCGGTGGGGAGGTACGAGATGGGCGCGTCGCTCACGGCTGCCGGCCCCCCGTCGCGATCAGGAGATGTCGTTCAGGAGCTGCTGGAAGCGGCCTGCGTGCGACTTCTCGGCCTTCGCGAGGGTCTCGAACCAGTCGGCGATCTCGGAGAAGCCCTCGGCGCGCGCGGTCTTCGCCATGCCCGGGTACATGTCCGTGTACTCGTGCGTCTCGCCCGCGACCGACGCCTTGAGGTTCTCGTGCGTGCTGCCGATCGGGAGGTCGGTCGCCGGGTCGCCCACCTGCTTGAGGTAGTCGAGGTGGCCGTGCGCGTGGCCGGTCTCGCCCTCCGCCGTCTGGCGGAAGTTCCCCGCGATCTCGGGGTAGCCCTCGACGTCCGCGACCTTGGCGAAGTAGAGGTAGCGGCGGTTCGCCTGCGACTCGCCGGCGAACGCGGCCTTGAGGTTCTCATGGGTCTTGGTGCCCTTCAGGCTCGGCATGGTCTCTCTCCTCCGATTCGGGTGAACGGACCACGGACCTAGTGAATCCCGCGGCCGAGGGCAAGCGCTGATTTCGATGGCGTCTAGTTCGGCGGGCTGGCCCCCGTGAACACCTGGGCCTCGCCCGGCTCGGCGTGGAGCTCGGCGAGCTCGACCGACTCGTCGCCGACGTCGTAGGGGACGGTGCAGCTCACGGGCTCGTCGGCCTCGTGCTCGAGCCGCACCAGGATGGCGCTCGAGACCGGCTGGCCGTCCTCGCCCTCGATCGTCACGTCGGCGCACACCGCGACCGCACGCCAGCGCCCCTCCGCGACCGACTCGCGCAGGCCGCTGTAGAGCGCGGCGATGATCACCTCGTCGTCCGCGTCGTCGTCGTCGTCCTCGGGCTCGATGTGGAAGATCTCGCCATCGCTGCGCTGGAGCGCCATCGCGAAGGGCGCGAACTCGGTGTCGGCGGCGAGCAGGTCGGTCGCCACGTCGATCGCCGCGTTGAGCAGCGAGTTCAGGTCGTCCCGGGCGGAGGCGGTCATCGGCGCGCAGCGTGATCGAACGCCGTGTGAACCGCAAACCGCCGCGCTACCGTGGCCTGGTCATGGACGCGGAGCGGGCGCGGAGCGAGCGGCTGATCGAGACCATCCGGACCTCGATCATCGGCGACGAGCAGGTGATCGACGGGCCGTACGGGCCGCGGCGGGTGACCTACGCCGACTACACGGCGTCCGGCCGCTCGCTCTCGTTCATCGAGGAGTTCATCCAGCAAGAGGTCCTCCCGTTCTACGCGAACACGCACACGGAGGCGTCGGGGACGGGCCTGCAGACCACGCGCTTCCGCGAGGACGCCCGTGAGATCATCAAGTGCTCGGTCGGCGCGGACGAGCGCGACGTGGTGATCTTCACGGGCTCCGGCGCGACCGGCGCGATCCACAAGCTGATCGACGTGCTCGGCCTGCGGATCCCGCGCGAGCTCGACGCCCGCTACGGCCTCCGCGAGAGGATCCCATCGGGCGAGCGCCCGGTCGTGTTCATCGGGCCCTACGAGCACCACTCGAACGAGCTCCCGTGGCGCGAGTCCATCTGCGAGGTGGTCACCATCGCAGAGGACTCCGACGGCCACGTCGACCTGGCGCACCTCGAGCAGGCGCTCGCGCGCTACGCGGACCGGCCGCTGAAGATCGGGAGCTTCTCGGCCGCGTCGAACGTGACCGGCATCGGCTCGGACACGCGCGCGATCGCGGCGCTGCTCCATCGGTACGGCGCGCTGTCGTTCTGGGACTTCGCGGCCGCGGGCCCCTACGTGAAGATCGAGATGAACATGAAGGACGAGGGGCCGGACGGGCACCTCGTCTACAAGGACGCGATCTTCCTCTCGCCGCACAAGTTCATCGGTGGGCCCGGGACGCCCGGGGTGCTGGTCGCGAAGCGGAGCCTGTTCAAGAACCAGGTGCCGTCGGTGCCGGGGGGGGGCACCGTCGCGTACGTCAACACGAACGAGCACCGCTACCTCGAGGACCCGGAGGTCCGCGAGGAGGGGGGGACGCCGGCGATCGTGGAGTCGATCCGGGCCGGGCTCGTGTTCCAGCTCAAGAGCGCGGTCGGCGAGGCGGTGATCCGCGAGCGCGAGCACGCCTTCATCCGCCGCGCGATCGAGAGCTGGGAGGGCAACGAGCACATCTCGATCCTCGGCAACCCGGACGCGTGGCGCCTGAGCATCGTGTCGTTCGTCGTGCGCCACGGCGGCCGCTACCTCCACCACAACTTCGTCGCGGCGCTCCTCAACGACCTCTTCGGCATCCAGGCCCGCGCGGGCTGCTCGTGCGCGGGGCCTTACGGGCATCGCTTGCTCGGCATCGACCTCGCCACGAGCCGCGCCTTCGAGCGCGAGATCGTGGGTGGCTGCGAGGGGATCAAGCCCGGCTGGGTGCGTGTCAACTTCAATTACTTCCTCGGGGAGACCACCTTCCAATTCCTCCTCGACGCGGTGCATCTCGTCGCGCGCGAGGGCTACAAGCTCCTCCCGCACTACCGCTTCGATCCGTCGACGGGTCTCTGGCACCACCGCAGCGGCGTCACCGCGCCCAAGCTCCGCCTGCACGACGTCACCTATCGTTCGGGCAAGCTCGAGTACCGCTCGCGGCACGCGACGGAGCCCGAGTGGGTCCTCGCGAGCTACCTCGAGCAAGCGCGCGTGGTGATCGACGAAGCGGTCCGTGAAGCCGGCGAAGCCGAGGCCCCCGTGCTCAGCGCGGACTTCGAGTCGCTGCGCTGGTTTCCGCTCCCGAGCGAGGTCGCCGCCGAGCTCCGCGGCGAAGTGGTCCCGGGGCCGCAGCATCCCCTGCATCTGCGCTAGTGCTCGCTGGGACCATCCCCGGCTAGATCACCCCGGGCGGCAGGGGCACGACGGACGTCCTCGCGGCGTCGAGGAGGGCTTCGCGGAGCTCGTTCATGTCCCGATGCCGCGTCTCCGGGGAGTGCTTGAGGGCGAGGTCGACGGCGGCGCCGAGGGCGGGGGGGACGTCGGGGGCGATCGCGGAGAGGCGGGGGGTCTCGCTCGTCATGATCGCCATGAGCATCTGGATCGGGTTGTCGGCGTCGACGGGGAAGGGGAGGCGGCCCGAGAGCGCGCGGAAGAGGATCACCCCCATGCCCCACACGTCGGAGGCAGGGGTCAGCCTCGTGACGCCGCGCATCTGCTCGGGGGACATGTAGCCGGGCGTGCCGAGCATCGCGCCCGCCTGCGTCTGCACGACCGAGCCCTCGAGGAGCTTCGCGATCCCGAAGTCGAGGAGCTTCGGCACCTCGCCGTCCGGGCCCTTCACGAGGAAGACGTTCTCGGGCTTCAGGTCGCGGTGGATGATCCCGCGCGCATGCGCGACCGCGAGCGCGTCGATCACCGGCAAGAGGATGCGCAGCACGTCCGCCGCCGGCAGGCGCCCCTCGCGGCGGAGCCGCGCCTCCAGCGACTCGCCCTCGAGCAGCTCCATCGCGATGAACGCCGCGCCGTCCTCGCCCTCGCCGGAGTCGAGGATCTCGATCACGTTCGGGTGCTCGAGCGCCGAGGCGGTCTGCGCCTCCTGGAAGAAGCGGCCGAGCAGCTCGGCGCTCTGGAAGAGCTGGGGGCGCAGCACCTTCACCGCGACCGCGCGCCCGCCGTCGAGCTGGACGCCCGCGTAGACCACGCCCATCCCGCCCGTGCCGAGCACGCGGTCGAGCCGGTAGCGCCCGGCCAGGATCTCCCCGAGGCGCTCGTCCGGCTTGGCCACGGGCCGAGTCTATCGCGTAAGCCCGCTCAGCCGCCGAACAAGCGCCCGAGCCGACCGACCACGCTCTTCCACGCGCTCGGGTGCCGGCTCGCGACGACCCTGCCCGTCGTCCCGCTGACCGCCGCGAAGAAGACCGAGGGCGCTCCGTCGGCGGCCTCGCCGCCGTAGCGATAGCGAAGGACGTAGAGCGGGTAGAACACGACGCGCGCGTCGGCGATGTGCGTGCGGACGTGCGCGAGGAGCGCGGAGCTCGGCTCGCCGCGGCGCCGCAGCGCGAGCTCCGCCGCCGCGCTCGCCTCGTCGCGGGTCACGTCCGGGGTGACGGTGGCCGCGGGATCGAGCTTCGCGTCGGCCACGGGCACGAGGTCCGCCTCGGGCATGCGCAGCGAGAGCCCGGGATCGATCGGGAACGCGTGCCGCGCCAGGACGCTCAGCGTGCCGTCGTGATGGCGAAAGCCCCCGACCGGGCGCGTGCGCCGGTGCGTCGTGCGCGAGCCGGTGCGGCGGCTGTCCGGCGGCCGGCGCCCCCCCCCTCCGAGCACGATCGCGTCGGGTCCTCCGTGGTGGATCGTCTCGAACGTGTCGACGAGATCGATCGAGAACGAGTCGGAGCTCCCCTTCACGCGCCAGAGCGGGATCCAGATCGCCTCGACGGGGCCGAGCTCCGCCTCCTCGAGATCCGCGGGGCGCAGCGCGCGCTCGGTCACCGCGTCCCGCGCGCGGCCCTCGCCGACCATCTTGCCGACGCTGCGCGGCAGCGCGAACACCTCCGCGGGATCGAGGTCGAGCGGGCGCGCGGGCGGGGTCACGAGCGGAGGGAACGACACGCGACGGAGCATACGCCGCCCGGCGCGCCTTCTCCCACGCGCGATGGGGTATCGTCCGCCGCATGACGCAGGTGCGCTACGAGCTCGACGGCGACGTCGCCGTCCTCACGATGGACGACGGCAAGGCCAACGCGCTGTCGCCGTCGATGATCCAGGACCTGAACGCGGCGCTCGATCGCGCGGCGCGCGACGCCAAGGCGATCGTCCTCACGGGCCGCGAGGGCAAGCTCTGCGCGGGCTTCGATCTCAAGGTGCTGATGGGCGGGGCCGACGCAGCGCGCGCCCTGTTCCTCGCGGGCGGCGAGCTGCTCCTGCGCATCTACGAGCACCCGCAGCCCGTGGTCGTCGCGGCGACGGGACACGCGATCGCGGGCGGCGTGCTGCTGCTCGGCGTCGGCGACGTGCGGATCGGCGCGGACGGACCCTTCAAGATCGGCCTCAACGAGGTGGCGATCGGGGTGCCGCTCCCGATCTTCGCGCACGCCATCGCGAAGGCGCGGCTCGATCCGCGGCACCTCGTGCGCGCGACCCTGGCGGCGACGTTGTTCACCCCGACCGAGGCCGCAGAGGTCGGCTGGCTCGACCGCGTGGTCCCCGCGCCGGCGCTCCGCGAGGCCGCGCTCGCGCAGGCGCGCGCGCTCGCGGCGCTGCCCGCGACGCCGTACGCGATCTCGAAGCAGAGCATGCGGCGCGAGCTCGTGAGCCACGTGCGCGCGGCGACCGGAGACGACCTCGCGGAGATCACGCGACGGCTCGGGCTGCCTGGGGCATCCTGATCCCGTGAAGGCCGTCGCCGCGGCGCTCTGCCTCGTGCTCGCGAGCCTCGGCGTCGCGGGCTGCCGCGACGGCTGCGTGCCCGGGGTCGAGCACGGCGTCGAGGTCCTGATCATGGAGCCCGGCGGGCCGTACGCGGAGCCGATCACGATCCGCTACCGCGTCGACGGGGGGACCTGGCACACGATCGACGACACCTCGATCCCGGGTGCGCGGCCCGAGGGCGAGTGCACCGAGCGCGGCCGATGCTTGCTCGGCGAGGAGCTCGAGGGTGCCTACGAGGTCGAGGTCCAGCGCGGCATCGCGCGCGCGCGCTTCGAGACGGTGGTCACCGCGAACGCCTGTCACGTGATGACGGTGACGGTGCCGCTCTCGCTCCCCGCGGTGTGAGGCGGTACAAACCTCCATCCATGCCGATCTTCCACGCCGAGCTCCGCTACCAGAGAGACGTCCGCGCGCCCCTCGAGCTCGTCTTCGAGCGGCTCTCGGATCACGAGGCGATGGGCGAGTGGCCCGGCATCACGAGCGTCCGGCTCGCGCGCGAGGGGACGCCGCGCAACGGCCTGGGCGCGGTGCGGGTCGTGAAGGCCAGCGGTCTCACCCTCGACGAGGAGGTCGTGCGGTGGGATCCGCCGAACGGCTTCGACTACCAGATCATCAAGGGCCTGCCCGTGGATCACCTCGGCCGCGTCGCGCTCACCGCGGGTGAGGGCGCGACGGAGATCGAGTGGCACATCCGCATCGCGAGCCGCGTCCCGTTCCTCGCGCCGCTCCTGATCGCCCGCCTGCGCAGCGGCCTGCCCGCCGCGCTCGCGCACTTCGCGAAGCAGACCGAGGCGGCCGCGACGCGCGCCTAGCCGCAGGTGCCTGCGAGCGCGCGCACCGTCGCGCGCAAGAGCTCCGAGAACGCGGGCGCGTAGCTGTCCTGGCAGATCGAGCGGACCAGGCCGGTCGACTCCGTTCCGTCGATCGCGAGCGCGGCCTCGGCGAGCCGGCGCGCCGGCCACGCGAGCCCGCGTGCGGTCGAGCACACCGGCACGAGCGACATCCCGTCGGCGGCAGCCACCGGCGTCATCCGCGAGTCGCCGAGGAGGTCGGCGATGCTCGTGCCGTCGCTGTCGACCGGTGTGCCCCCGAGCGCCATGAAGACCAGCCGCTCCGGGTGCTCGGCGCGCAGCGCGCGGAGGCCGTCGACGTAGCGCGCGAGCGGGTGGAGCGCCTCGGGATGGAAGGCGCAGCGCAGCGCCGGGTGCGTCGCGTCGTAGGGGCCCCCGAGGGTGAAGTCGAAGAGCCGGCCGTCGGACGCCGAGCAGTCGTCCTCGTCGGTGACGAGCAGCACCACGAGCACGCTGTCGGGGCGGAGGAACCCGAGGTTCGCTCCGTCGCCGTGGCCGGTCGTGTCCATGTGGAAGCGGATCGCCGAGGTCGACGGCGTGAGGGCCTTGAGCACGGCGTCGAGCTGCTGCTCGAGCCCGCAGCCGCTGGTCCCGAGGCTGGCCACGCACGCGAAGTCGGTGCGGAAGTCGTCGATCGACGTCGTGCCGACCCGGAAGCTCAGGAACGGCGGGTAGCTCGGATCGCACCCCGTGAGATCGGGGCTCGCCACGTCGTTGAGGATCCCGTCGTCGCCGAAGTCGCGGTCGTTGCAGCTCGCGATCGGATAGCCCCGCGTGCCCATGTCGCTCGAGACGACGCCGACGTGGAGGTCCGCGACCGGCATGAAGTCGCGCCGGCCGTCCCCGTCCGAGTCGCCACGCGCGAGGGCGTCGATCACCGCGGGGAGATCGGCCGCGAGCGTCGCCTGCTCCTCGGCCATCGAGTTCGAGTCGTCGACCATCACGAGGAGGTCGACCGCGGTCGCGGCCGGGACGCACGGGCCCGCGTCGAGCTCGGGGATCCCCGCGTCGCTGCCGCCGTCGGGGAGCGGGGCCGCGTCGGGGCCCGCGTCCGGGACCGCGGCGTCGCGGTCGGGCACCGCGGAGTCCATCGTCCCCGCGTCGAAGTCCGCGGGCGCCTCGTCGAAGCACCGGCCGCCGACGCACTGCCACCCGCTCGGGCAGCCCTCGTCGGAGGTGCAGGCGAAGTGACCGCTCGGGATCGACGGGGCGCACGCGGCGGCCGCCAGCGAGAGCAAGACGACTTGCAATCGTCCGAACATCAGAACGCTCCTCGGAGCCGCGCCCCGCCCGGGCCGAGGTCGAGCGCGACGTCGTCGCGCCCGCCGCCGCCGACCGCGAGCCAGATCGCGCCGCCGATCGCGAGCGCGGCGCCCACGCCGATCCCCACGAAGCCGAACGTCGAGAGGTAGAGGGCCGCGTCGTAGTCGCCCGCGACGTCGACCCACGGGGTCCCCTCCGGGGCGCTCGACACCGCGTCGGCCGGGACCGTCGAGACGCCGACCATCACCCCTCCGCCGACCGCGAGCACGGCCCCGGAGATCAGGAGCACCCAAGGCCCGGCGCCCGGACCCTCGTCCGGTGGCGCGGGGGTCGCCGACGGCGACGGGGAGGCCGCGCCGGCCTCCGCGATCTGGCGGCGGAGCCGCGCGATCCGCGCCTCGACGTTGGGCCGGTTCTCGGCGTCGGGCGCCGCGCGGAGGTACGCCTCGAACGCCTCGATGGCGCGGGCGTCCTCGCGCGCGCGCTCCGCCGTGTGGCCGATGTTGAAGAGCAGCAGCGGCCGGTGGCTCAGGTCGTACGCGCGCTGGAAGTAGTCGAGGGCGACCTCGTAGTCGGCCCGATCGTAGGCGGCGCTCCCCGCGTGGAAGAGCCCGCGGGCCTCCTCCTCGAGCGAGTCGAGCTCGGCCTGGCCCTCGAGCTGCGCGACGGCGATCGAGGGGGCCAGCGCGAGCACACAGACGGCGAGGCTTCGCATGGCGCCGACCCTAGCGCGTCGCCGCGCCGCGGCCAGTGTCGGCGCCGCGACGGATCACACCAGCGTGTCGGCCGGCGGCGCGCCGTAGGGCGGGCAGCAATTGCCCCAGGGCGGGATGACCACGTGCTGGATCACGCGGGGCTCGTGCTTGCGCGACTCGGCGTGCCGGCGCTCGGCGAGGGCGCGATCGCGCGGCTCGGGATCGAGCTCGACGGCGACCGCCTGGGACGGAGGATGCAAGTCGATTTGCTCGCTCGCGGCGGGCGTGATCGCGACCTCGAGCGGCTCGAGCGGCGCGACCGCCGGCGGCGGCGCGGGGAGCGGAGCAGGCTCCGCGCACGCGCCGAGCGCGCCGGCGTAGAAGATCAGCGCGCGCGTGACCTGCGCCACGATCCGCGGGCGGCGGACCGAGCGCGCGAGCGGGGCGCCGCAGAACGGACACACCGCCTCGTCGGCCCGCGCGTGGCGCGCGCACTTCGAACAGGGGACGAGCTCCATGCGGGGCTCAGACGTACGAGCGCGCGCTTGGATTCGATTCACAGGGGCGCGCAGGCGGGGTCGCTCGCGACGTACTCGTAGAGCGTGGGGCCCCGGCCCTCGGAGATCGTGAAGAACGCGCGACCGTCCGCGCGCCAGCCGATCGCCTCGCCCTGCGGCTCCGGCGCCGCGGGGAGGCGCAGCGCGGCGCGGCCCAGTCCTGCGACCCAGTCCTCGCCGGGCGCGCGCACGAAGAGGTGGACGCGATCGTAGGTCCGGACGAGGAGCCCGCGGCCGCCGGGCGAGAGCTCCATCGACGTTGTCGCCCGCCCCCCCGGCGCCGGCGCGCCGCCGATGTCGACGGTGGTCACGAGCTCGAGCGTGACCGCGCCGTCGAACGGCGCGCGCGCGACGTAGAGGGTCGAGAGCCCGTCGTCGACCTTCGAGAGCAGGTAGAGATCGCCGTTGTCCGCGACCGCGAGCGACTCGCAGTCGTGCGGCGCGTCGGGGTACGTCAGCTCGACGGTCTCGGCGGTGACCGAGGCGTCGCCGAACGCGCCCGCCGCGTCGACCGCGGCCTCCGCGAACCGATGGACGAAGACGCTGTCGCGCGGCGTGCCGCCCTCGCGCGCCGCGTTGTCGCCGGTGTCGCCGACGAAGACCCACGGCGCGCCGTCCGCGCCGGGCCCGACGGCCACGTCCTCCCAGTCCCGCGCGCTCGCGCCGGTCAGGGTGATGGTCCCGCGCACCGTCGCGTCGGCGGCGTCGAGCACGTAGACCTGCGGCCCGTCGCCGCTGTCGTTGTGCACGTAGAGCGCGCGCGCGTGCACGCGGCTCGCCGCGATCCCCGAGAGCTCGTCGAGCGCGTCGTCCGGCACGTCGCCGATCGCGTCCGGGCGCTCGAACGCGAGGCAGTCGGCCGCCATCGCCGCGTCCGTCGCGCCCGCGTCCGTCGCGCCCCCGTCGGTCGCGCCCGCGTCGCTCGCGCCCGCGTCCTCGACCACGCCCGCGTCGCTCCCCGTCGCGGGATCGCACCCGAGGGCCAGGCAGAGCAGCAGGCAGGACGGGGGCTTCGTCATCCCGGGCACGCGTCGAGGTAGAGGTCGATCGTACACCAGCCCGCGTAGTCGCCGAAGCCGTCGACCGCGACGCAGTAGCCGTCGACGCCCGGCGCGTCGCACCAGCCGCAGCCGGGCTGGCCGAGGCAGCTGTCGCACCCGAAGTAGTCGGAGCAGTCGTTGGGCGGCGGGCAGCGATCGCCGTCGCCGAACCGGTAGTGCGGATCGCACTCGTAGCTCTCGGTGCACACGCCCCCGCCGACGTCGCACCACCGGCAGTCGACGCCCATCGCCGTGCAGCCGTCGCACGTCGTCTGCGCGGCGCAGTTGGCGACGCGGCAGGTGTCGTAGTCGAGGTGCGGCGCGCCGACCGCGCACGTCTCGTCGCGGTCGAGGCACTCGCCCGTGCCGGGGCACCACTGGCAGCCCGGCTCGCCGCCGCCGAGCTCGTAGAGGCAGCCGTTGCAGTCCTCCTCCTCGTGGCAGTCGCCGACGGCGTTGGGCGCGCCTTCGCAGCTCGCGAACCGCCAGCTCGCGAGCGCGCAGCTCGCCTCGTCGGGCCCGAAGCTCGAGCCCGGCACGCAGCGCCCGCTCGCCTCGCAGAAGCCGCAGCCCGCGCGGCGCGAGCACTCGTAGCAGTCGCCCGCGCCCGCGCAGTCGGGGGTCTCGGTCGGCGGGAGCAGGCAGCCCGACAGGGCCGACGCGAAGTACATCATGCAAGCGAGGTTGCGTGTCGTCACTCGATCCCCCAGGAGACGAAGAGCTCCAGCGAGCGCTGGGTGTCGTCCGCGCCGCGCCCGAGCTCGCGCCAGCTGAGCCCGACGCCGAACGTGTCGCGGAGCTGGACCCCGACCGTCGCGCGATAGCCGAGGTAGGCGAAGCCCCAGCGGTTCTCCGCGAGCACGAGCCCGGGCGTGTACATCACCTGGAACGCCACCGCGATCTCGCCGGGCGTGCCGAGCTCGAGGCGCACGCCGAGGTCCGCGAGGAAGCTGAGCGCGAAGTCACCGCGCCACGAGCCGAGGCTCACCTCGCTGCCGAGGAGCACGTTGAAGCGCGCGGGGTCGAGGAGGCCCCAGTTGCCGAGGTGCGCGAGCCCGACGACCGAGAACATCGCGCCCTCGACGAAGCTCGCGCGCTGGTCGTCGTCGATCGCGAGCCCCCCCGCGAGCGCGAGATCGAAGGGCCAGCCGCGGCCCGGGTGCGGCGGCTCGAGCTGCTGCACGCAGACGCCCGAGAGCCCGCACTGCCAGTCGCCCTGCCGCACCGTCGAGGCGAGCGCGGAGAGCGCCGCGTAGCGCGCGGCGAGCGACGCGTCGGCCGCGAAGCCGCGCGTGAGCGCGCCCGCGAGCGCGGTCGCCTCGTCGAAGAGCGCGCGCACGTCGGGGGGGAGCGCCGTGGGCATGCGCACGCCCGCGTCGCGCATCAGCGCGCGGCGCACCGCCTCCGCCTCGAGCGCCCAGAGCGCGCCGCGCGCGTCGGCGAGCGGCGCCGCGGCCGCCTCGCGCAGGCGCGCCATCCGGCGCGCGGTCGCCGGCGCGCCGGCCGCGCCCACGAGCTCGACCAGCACCTCGTCGGCCGGATCGAGGGCGGGCGCGGGCACCGGGCTCGCGAGGAGCGCCGCGAGCTCGCCGACGACCGGCGCGACCGGCTCCATCACCACAACGCCCTGTACGCCGCGGCCCGGATCGCCGCCCTGGCTCAC
>JAYRVK010000807.1:0-6566 GCA_041918555.1 Sandaracinaceae bacterium | reverse complement strand
TTCGCGCCGGGCCAGAGCTACTTCCTCCACCAGATGCTCGAGGGCCGTTACCCGGACGGGGCACTGCCGCCGTGCCTCACCGACGAGGTGCAGCGCGCCGCGCGCGCCCGCGGGCTCGATCGGCTGGCGCTCGTCCACGCGCGCTTCGACGAGGCGCTCGACGCGCTGCCGCCGGAGCGCTTCGAGCTCGTACAGATCTCCAACATCTCGGACTGGATGCCCGTCGGCGCGCTCCGCGGGCTCCTCGCGCGCGTGCGCGACCGCCTCGCGCCCGGCGGCGCGGTGCTGGGGCGCCGCCTCAACGGCGACCACGTCCTCGCCGACGTCTTCGCGGCCGAGCTCGAGGTCGACCGGCCCCTCTCCGCGGCGCTGCTCGCCGCAGATCGATCCTTCTTCTATCGCGAGGTCGTCGTGGGGTACGGAGGATCGTCGTGAAGCTCGTCCCGATCGAGCGCGCCGACCGGCCCGCGTTCCAGGCCCGCCTCGAGCGGTTCGACGCGCACTGGACGTACCCCTACGGCGAGGATCGGTTCCGGCTCGATCACGGGCCGCACTACTACGCGTTCTTCGATCGCCTCGGCGAGGTGAGCGCGCACGCGTTCCTCGAGGGCGAGGAGATCGTGGGGATGGGGATCGCGATCCTGCGCGAGGTGCCCTTCCACGCCGGCGAAGGCGCGCGGCGGGTCTGGTACCTCTGCGACGCGAAGGTGCACCCCGATCACCGCGGCCAGAAGCTCGGCTTCAAGGCGGCGGGGCAACGGTTCTTGTCGCACTACTGGAAGGCCCAGCGCGCCTACGGGATCACCATGAACCCCGGCGACGGCAGCCCGAACGGGGTCGTGCGCCACGCGCTGCGCTATCGGCTCGCGCCGTTCCACGTCGGCGGGATCCTCGCGATCTACTCGCTCGACGCGGACGCGATGCGGCGGCTCGAGCCCCTCGTGGTGCGGCACCGCGGGCCGGTCAGCTACCTGTCGCTCGAGGGGAAGAAGGATCTGATCATGCAGAGCACGCAGGCGCGGCTGCAGCTCCTCCACGTGCAGTTCGGGCCGTGCGCGGAGCGGGGGGGGGCGGCCCCGGTCGACGGGCACGCGCACATGTTCTGCGCCCTGACGGGCTCCTCGCTCGCGCGCGAGGTCGCCGCGGAGGGCCTCGCCCCGGCCGCGACCGCGACCATCCTCGGTCACCGCATGCACGACTGCGACTGGCAGTTCGTGCTCACCAGCGACATTTGAGGCGCAGGTTTTTCGCCGGCGGTTGCGCCCGCGCAACTGGCGCGCGGCGGGCCGGGCGCCCGCGGCCGATGCGGGGCGGGCTCGACTCGTGCACTCTCAGGGGGGCGATGCAGTCCCTCTTCGACCGGGCTCCGTTCATCCTCTTCTGGGAGACCACCCAGGCCTGCGACCTCGCGTGCCGCCACTGCCGGGCGAGCGCGCGCCCCGAGCGCTCGGCGGGCGAGCTCACCTTCGAGGAGGGCAAGGCGCTGCTCGAGGAGGCCAAGGCGATGGGGACGCCGCTGGTGGTGCTCACGGGCGGAGACCCCGCGAAGCGGCCCGACCTCGTCGAGCTCGTCCGCCACGGCGCCTCGATCGGGCTGCGGATGGCCCTCACCCCGAGCGCCACGCCGCTCGTGACCCCCGCACTGCTCCGCGAGCTGAAGGCGGCGGGGCTCGCGCGGCTCGCGATCAGCCTCGACGGCGCGGTGCCCCAGGCGCACGACCACTTCCGCGGGGTGAACGGCTCCTGGGAGCGCACCTTCGACATCCTCCTCGAGGCCCGCCGGCTCGGGCTGACCACCCAGGTCAACACCACGGTCACGCGCTTCAACGCGGAGCGCCTCGACGCGATCGCGGAGAGCATCGCCCGCTTCGACATCGAGCTCTGGGCGGTCTTCCTCATCGTCCCGACCGGGCGCGCGAGCGAGGGCGACCTCCTGGATCCCGACGCGGTCGAGCGCGTGATGGAGGAGCTCGCGACGATCGCGGAGACCTCGCCCTTCGACGTGAAGACGACCGCGGCCCCGCACTTCCGGCGCGTGCTCCTCGAGCGCAAGTTCTCGCGCGACGACATCAAGGGGATCACCGACGGGATCGGCCGCGCGCGCCGCGGGGTGAACGACGGGCAGGGCGTCGCGTTCGTCTCGCACGAGGGCGACATCTTCCCGAGTGGGTTCCTCCCGATCCGCTGCGGCAACGTGCGCCAGGAGGGCCTCACCGCGACCTACCGCGAGAACGAGATCTTCGTACGGCTGCGCGACCCCGACGCGCTCGAGGGGAAATGCGGCGCGTGCCCGTTCAAGCGCGTGTGCGGCGGCAGCCGCGCGCGCGCGTTCGCGATGCGCGGCGACCCGTTCGCGGAGGATCCGGCGTGCGCCTACGTGCCGAGGGGCGGCACCGGGTGAGCGTCCCCGCGAAGATCGTCTGTCCGGTCGACGTGCTCGACCCCGGCGAGCGCAGGGTGCTCGAGTACGCCTCGTCGCTCGCCGCGGCCCTCGGGGCCGAGCTCCACGCGCTCCACGCCTACGAGGTCCCGGGCTTCGCGGACCCGGATCCCGAGTCGCCGGCCGTGCGCAGCTACTCGGAGCGCGCGCTGCGCGAGCAGCGCGAGCGCTTCGGCGAGCTCATCGCGCACCTGCCGGGTGCTCTCGCCGAGCCGAGCCTCCTCCCCGGGCGCCCCCACCAGCGCGTCGCCGACGAGGTCGAGCGCCTCGACGCGGGCCTCGTGGCGATGGGCACGCACGCGCGGCGCGGCCTCGCGCGCCTCGCGCTCGGCAGCGTCGCCGAGCGCGTGGTGCGGAGCTCGCGCGTCCCCGTGCTGACCTTGCCGCTCGCGGGCGACGCGCTCCCGTCGCCGCCCCGCTCGATCCTCGTCCCGCACGACCTCTCGGAGGGCTCCAAGCGCGCGCTGCGCTTCGCGCGCGATCTGCACGTCCCGTTGCACGCGTCCGTCGCGGCGCTGCACGTCCTGCCCCCCGAGCTCTCGGCGGACGGCGCACCGGGCTGGCTCGCCGACGCCGCCCGGGTGCGGTACGCGGCGCTCCTCGAGGAGGGCCTCGCCCACGACGTCTCGGAGGTGTTCGGGCCCGAGGACCAGGCCGTCGAGCGCTTCGTCGATCACGGCGAGGCGGTCGCCGCGATCCTCGCGCGCGCGAGCGCTCGGCGCGCGCAGCTGATCGTGGTCGGGGCGTCGGGCAAGAGCGGCACCGAGCGCGCGCTCCTCGGGAGCGTCACGATCGAGCTGCTGCGCCGGAGCCCGATCCCGGTGGTGACGATTCCCTGAGGTCGCCCCGGTCGATGAGCCGCGCCAGCGTGCGGGAGCACAGCGCCTCGGCGAGGCGCTCGTCGAAGTGGCCCTCGGGGGCCTCGTCGCACTCCGGGAAGACGGCCACGATGCGCGGCGCGGCCGCGCCGAAGCGCGCGCGGATCGTGTCGACGAGCCCCGCGCCCCCGAGGCTCGTGATCACCACGAGGTCGGGGCCCGCGTCGTCGATGTCCGCGAGCGGATCGTCCGCGCGCAAGACGAAGACGTGGGCGTGCCGATCCCGCAGCACCTGCTCCAGGGGCTTGAGCGGGGGCGAGTCGGAGTCGATGGCCAGGGCGATGAGAGGCGGCATCGCGCGTCCTCCACGAGAGCACATAGACCCCGCGCCAGGCGTCGCCAACCGTGGAAGCCCCGACACCCGGAGCTCGCACGCGGCACGACGCGGGGAGGTCTTCGGGAGCCAGCCCGAGGGCGACCGGCAGCCAGGGGCACGAGTCGGGAGCGCGCTCGCGGAGACGGAGCGAGCCGACCTGATCGAGCACCTCGAGAATCACTCCGCGCGGATCACGATCTCGGCGCCTCCCGGGCTCGCGTCCACCATCACCACCACGTCGTCCCCGTCGCGCGCAAACGTCGTTGCACCCTCCACGACGACCGCGCCGGCGCGGAGCGCCGCGGGCACCCGCACGCGCAGCTCCATCGGCGCGGCCACGGTCGTGAAGACGCGCACGGCGAACGAGTCGGGCCGGTGCTCGAGCCAGAGCCGCGGGAAGCGCACCGTCCACGTCTCGGTCGGGACGCGCGGCGCGATCCGCATCCCGGTCGGCGTCGCCTCGATCCCGAGGATGCCCATCAGGGCGCGGAGCGGGCCGAGGTGGACGTGCGCGTTGAGCACCGGGTAGTCGGTGAGCGCGGTCGCGAGGTGCGCGTCGGCCTCGCCTGCGCGCGGGTGATCGGGGCCGTTGTAGGAGTCGGGGCCCGCCCAGATGCCGTACCAGATCCCGGGGTAGAGCTCGCCGTGGTTGAACAGCGTGTTGCGCACGAACGAGCTCCAGCCGCGCGCGGGATCGCGCCGTGACCACGCGTCGGTGACCCAGGCGCTCGCGACCGGCCACACGCCGCCGATCTGCGGCGCGTCGGGGCCGCCGCTCGGGCCGTCGCCGAGGCGCACCGTGGTCATCGCGCCGAGCGGGGTCTCGAAGCGCGCCTCGACGAGGTCGAGCAGGTGGTCGCGCCGCGCGTCGTCGACGAGCCCCGCGAGGATCGGCAGCACCTGCGGCTCGACGAAGAGGTAGTCGGGGGTGAGGTCGCTGCCGTCGTCCGCGAAGCCCCGCACGTAGTGCTCCCCCGTCCACGCCTCCGCCTCGAGCGCCGCGATCTGCGAGTCGGCGATGCCCCGCATGCGCGCGCCGAGCGGGCCGCCGAACACCTCGGCGGCGAGCGGGAGCCCGAGCGCGATGAAGAGGGCGTTGAAGGTGGACGACGAGCCGCTCGGGCTCGTCGCGTGCGGCGAGAGCTGGAGGATCCCGTCCGCGTAGTCGTTGGTCCCCATCGCGGCGAGGCCGCGCGCGCCGTAGCCGAGGCGCTCGGACTCGGCGAAGTCGAGGCCGCGCTCCACGTGCTCGCGCACCGTGCCGCGCTCGCCCGCGGAGCGCGGCCAGAACGGGAGCTCGCGGTCCAGGAACGCCGCGTCGCGCGTGATCGCCACGTAGCGCGCGACCGACGCGGGGACGATCCAGTACGCGTCCGTGCGCAGCGAGTAGATGCCGACGTCGCTGTACGTGCCGACCCCGGTCGAGGCGTAGGGGTAGCGCCCGCCGCCGAGCTCGTGGCCCGAGTGCGCCTGGAACCCCATGGCGTAGGCGAGCGTGTCGCGCGCGAGGTCCGGGTCGACGAGCAGCAGCACGTCCGCGAAGAGCGCGAGGTCGCCCATCGCGCCGTCGAGGCCGTGGATGTACTTGTAGCTCCCGCCCTGGCCGGCGAGGCGCACGCCCTGGTACTCGTCGAAGGTCGCGTTCGCGATCGCCATGTAGCTCGACCACGCGAGCTCGCGCTGCACCGCGCCCGCGTGCTCGACGCCCTCGAAGGCCGCGTGGATCGTCCGCGCGCGCCACGCCTCGCGGGTCTGGGCGAACGTCGCCGCGCGGAGCGGCGCGACCTCGATCGGCGTCTCGGCGGGCGCGTACCCGAACGCGAAGCGCCGCGTGACGCGCTCGCGCGGACCGAGCGCGATCGGGACGCGCAGCGCGAGGAGGGTCGGCTGCCCCGCGCCGTTCACCGTCACGCTCCGCGGCTCGGCGTCCGCGTCGAGGTTCGCGGGCGGCGCGCGGTCCACGCCCTCGCCATAGAGCTCCGCGTGCGTGAGCCACGCGCCGTCGACCTCGCCATCGAGCGCCGCGAGGTAGATCGGAGGTGGAAAGTAGTCTTGCTCGCTCGGATCGAGCCGACCCGCCGGCGGCGCGTGGGCCACCGAGTCGACGCGCGCGAGCGTTCCGTCCCACGCCGCGGTCTGGGTGAGCGTCTCCACGAAGTCGCGCCGGCGGCGATCGATGTTCGCGGTGACCATCAGCGCCTCGCCCGCCACGTCGCTCGTCGCGAGCTCGACCGACACCTGGTGGAGGTTCGGGTCCCAGAGCTCGACGAGCCCCACCTCGATCGGCGCCGCGCTCGTGCTCTCGACGGTCACCTCCGCGATCAGCGCGCGCGCGTCGGTCTCGGGGGCGTACACGCGGCGCGTGACCACGAGCGCGTCGAAGCGCGTGACCGTCTCCACGTAGCCGACTCCGAAGCGCCGCGTCTGCCGCGTGAGCGCCTCGTCGACGGGCAGGTCCTCGAAGCGCGTGGACAGGGTGCGCCCGCCGGTCGAGACGTACGAGAAGCCGCCGCCGAGCTGGGGAGGGAACGCCGGATCCCGAGGATCGACCCACGTGTCGATGCGGTTGATCCACGCGTGCCCGCGATCCTGCGTGTAGATCTCGATGCCGCCCGAGGCGTGGGCCATCGCGACGAGGCCGCGCCCGTTGCCGATCAGGTGCAGCGGATCGCGCTGCGGGTCGGGCCGCGGCGACCAGTGTTGGCCGGCGGGATCGCAGCGCTGGTCGATCGCGAGGTCGTACGCGGGGAAGCCGTCCGCGTCGATCGTCCAGAGGCCGGGGTGGCCGGAGCCGCGCGCGCACTCGACGAGCCGATCGGGCGCCGCCGCGCTCGGCGCCTCGCAGGGTGTGGTGTCCGGCCGCGGCGGCGGGGTGAAGCCCGCGCACTCGTCGACCGCCGCGTCGGTCCCCGCGTCGGCGGGGCCGGCGTCC
>JAYRVK010000806.1:0-3443 GCA_041918555.1 Sandaracinaceae bacterium | reverse complement strand
TCGGCGGTGATCCCGTGGATGCCGATCTGCTTCCGGTAGTGACGCGCCCACACCGAGAGGTCGCGGAGCGTGCGCCGCGTGATCTCGGGATCGATCCCGCGACGCGCGTGGCGCACCTCGGCCGAGGGCACCTGCAGCAGCGCCAGCATCAGGAGCGCGGCTCGCGCGTCGTCCCCGAGCTCCTCGGCGACCCTCGACGCGACCTCGCTCGGGGCGCGCCCCGCCTCGAGGTCCGCGCGCGCCGCGCGGATCGCGTCCACCCGAGGCTCGTCCTGCTCGAGCCGAGAGACCAGCGCGGAGAGGGCGTCCAGGGTCTCCTCGTCGAGCCCGACCCTCGCGCCCGGCGCGAGGCACGAGCGCAGGCTGTCGTGCCACTCGGGCAGCGCCTCGAGCTCCTCGCGGAGCACGAGCCCGCCCCGCGCCGAGAGCCGCTGCTCCGTCGTGGCGAGCCGCTCGGCGATGCGGCGCCGGAACGGATCGAGCATGTCCCCCGGGATCGCCGCGAGCGCCTCGCGCGTCACGTCGGGCCCGAACAGCCGGCGGATCGTCTGCGCCTCCGTCGGCGTCTCGCTCGGAAACAGCCGCACCAGGCGCGCGACGTCGTGGACCCCGGGCGCGTCCGGGACGAGGGTGAGCACCTGGGGATCGAGCCGCCACGAGCGCCCCATCACGCCGAGGGGATCGGTCTCCGGCGCGAGGCGCGCGAAGAGCGCCCACGCCTCGCGCGCGCTCCGTCCGATCTCCGGGAGGCTCACGAACGTCATGGGCCCCCGCATCCACATCTCGAGGATCGGCGCGCCGGCCTCGAGCGCGAGCTGCCACGCGCGGGCGTCGAGCGCGGGCGCGGGCTCGGCGGAGAGGGTCCCCGAGTCGAGATCGATCGCGCGCGCCGGATCCGATCCGTCGTCGGTGAGCGCGACGAGCTCGCGGTCGCGGCGGCTACGGAACACCGCGATCGGCGCGTCGAACGGTCGCAGCTCGAACTGGAGCGCCCCGATGGTGAAGAGATCACCCCGCAACGCACGTTGCATCCACTCGAGGAGCTCCAGGGTGATCCCGGTGACCCCGCACGCCTCGTGGAGATGGCGAGCCCACAGCGCGATCTCACCGACGGTGTCGCGAACGATCCCGGGGTCGACCCCGCGCACCCCGTGGCGCGCCTCCGCGGCGGGCACCTGCCCGAGCGCGAGGAGCAGGAGGAACGTGCGCGCTCCTTCGGTCCCGAGGCGCGCGTCGAGCTCCGCGGCGCGGATCGATCCGATCGCGACGCTCGGCGGCGCCGTCCCGAGCCGCCCGCCGAGCTCCTTGTGGAGCTGCGCGAGCGCCGCGTCCGCGCGCACCCGCGCGGCGAGCGCCTCGACCGCGCCGTGCACGGGCGGCGCGAGCCCGATCCGCATACCCACCTCGATCGCGGTCGCGAGCTCGTCGACCGGCGCGGCCGGCGGGGGGAGCAGGCTCGGCCGCCCGAACGGCGCGAGGGTCTCGACGAGCGCGTGGTAGGCCTCCCGCTCGCGGCGGTTCGAGTGCGCCTGCTCGATGCGCCCGCGCGCGGTCGACGCGAGGCGCTCGCGCAGATCGCCCGACGCGACGAGCGCGCGGAGCCAGTGCACCGCCTCCTCGGGTCGATCGTAGAGGAGCCCCGTCGAGCCGTGCGCGACGAGCGACTCGTTGCCCGCGTTGCGCCGCGCCACGATCGGCGTGCGCAGGCACATCGCCTCGAGGAGCACGCCGCACATCCCCTCCGAGAGCGACGTGTTGAGGCAGACGTCGGCCTCGTGGATCGCGGCGAGCATCCCTCGCGCGGGAGCGCGGGGACGTAGTGGACGCCGGGCCGGCTCTCGAGGATCGGGAGCGCGTGCTCCACGTAATCCGGCTCGAGCAGCGCGCCCGCGATCGCGAGGTGCACCCGCGGATCGCGCGCGTGCCACGCAGAGATCAAGTCGACGAGGTGCAGCGGATCCTTCACGCGCCGGATCCCCGTCGGGAGGATCAGGAGCACGTCGTCGCGCCCGAGCCCGAGCTCGGCGCGGAGCGACCAGTCCGGCTCGGTGAGGGGCGCCTCGACCGCCTGCGGGATCCGCTCGACGCCCCCCGCGACGTTCGGCCACATCCACTCGGCGCGCGCGATGTTCTCGGGGCTGAACCCGATCAGGCGCGCGGCGCCCGCGACCGCGCGCGCCATCTCGCGCTGCTGGAGCTCGTGCACCGGCTCGTAGAGATCCGTCCCGCCGAACACGAGCGCGTAGGGCACGCCGAGCCCGCGCAGGAACGGACCGCCGAGGAGCGCGTGGAGCCCGATCGCGACCTCGATCCCGCGCTGCTCGACGAGCGCGCGGAGCTCGGCGGGCCGCGTGGTCAGCGAGTCGACGAGATGGACCTCGTGCTCGGGCGAGAGGTGCGCCGCGATCCGGCGCGCGGTGACCGCGTTGCCCGTGGCCTTCGCGAGCGCGGCGAGGACGAGGACCTTCATCGCCCTCCCTGGTACCACGGCTCGTGCTATCCCGGCCTCGATGAGCGACGCCGATCTCGTCGTCCGCGACGCGCGGGTCGTGACCTGCGACGGACCGCCCGAGGATCCGCTCGGTGTGATCGAGCGCGGCGCCGTCGCGATCCGCGCGGGCCGCGTCGCGTGGATCGGCCCGCGCGAGGACGCACCGAAGGCCCCGCGCGTGCTCGAGGCGCGCGGGCGCGCGCTGCTCCCGGGCCTCGTCGATCCGCACACGCACCTCGTGTTCGCGGGCACGCGCGTCGACGAATTCGCGCGCCGGATGAGCGGCGTCGACTACCGCACGATCGCGGCCGAGGGCGGCGGCATCAAGTCCACCGTCCGCGCGAGCCGCGCCGCGAGCGACGACGCCCTCTTCGCGGCGACCGCGGCGCGCGCGAGGGCGCTCCGCGCGCACGGCGTGACGCGCGTCGAGATCAAGAGCGGCTACGGGCTCGACACCGCGCACGAGCTCCGCCACCTCGCGGTCGCGCGGCGGATCGAGCGCGAGGGCATCCTCCGTGTGACGACCACGCTGCTGGGCGCGCACGCGATCCCGCCCGAGCACGCCGGCGACCGCGCGGGCTACGTCGCGAAGGTCGCGCACGAGATGATCCCGCAGGCCGCGGCGCGCGGCCTCGCCGACGGCTGCGACGTGTACCTCGACGAGGGCGCGTTCACCCGCGACGAGGCGGAGCGCGTGCTCCGCGCCGCGAAGACGGCCGGCCTCGCGGTGCGCGCGCACGTGGGGCAGTTCGCCGACCTCGGCGGCGCGGAGCTCGCGGCCGCGCTCGGCGCGCTCAGCGCCGATCACCTCGAGGCGGTCTCGGACGCGGGGCTCGCCGCGATGGCGCGCGCCGGCGTGACCGCGGTGCTCCTGCCGGGCGCGTGGCGCACCCTCCGACAGACCGCGCCGGACGCCGCGCGCCTGCGCCGCTTCGGCGTGCGCGTGGCGATC
>JAYRVK010000805.1:0-3531 GCA_041918555.1 Sandaracinaceae bacterium | reverse complement strand
GGGCCCCCGCGCCCGGGGGGGGGTCCGTCCGGCGGGCCCGGGTTGGGGGCGGGGGGGGGGGGCCCGGGCGGGGTGTGGGGGGCGTTGGGCCCAGGGGCGCGAAGCCCCCTTCGGAAACTCAACGCGCCGTCGGCGGGAGCTCGACGCCGAGCGCGCTCGCGATGGGGCCCATCTCCTCGTGGACCTCGCGCATCGTCTGGAAGCGCTGCGCGGGGTCCTTCTTGAGGCAGCACAGGAGCATCCACTCGAGCGTCGGCGGGATCTTCACCGGCGGGTTGCGCCGCGAGGGCGGGAGCACGGGGTCCTTGCAGTGGCCCTTGATCACGTCCCACGGCTCGAGCCCGAGGAACGGCGGCTCGCCGCAGAGGAGCTCGTACAGGATCACGCCGAGCGAGTAGATGTCCGAGCGCTCGTCGAGCTCGTGCCCGCGGCACTGCTCGGGCGACATGTACGTCGGCGTCCCGAGCAGCGTGCCGGCGTCGGTGATCCCCGCGCGCCCCGACGCGAGCGGCTTGGCGATCCCGAAGTCGAGCACCTTGAGCACGTCGGGCATCCCGTTCACGACGCAGAGGATGAGGTTCTCGGGCTTGAGGTCGCGGTGGACGATCCCGAGCTCGTGCGCGGGCACGAGCGCGGCGCAGAGCTGGAGCACGATCCGCAGCGCCCGCTGGACCGGCAAGATCCCTTGCGTCTTCTCGAGCACCACGTCGAGCGCGACGCCGTCGACGTACTCCATCACGAAGAACGCGCGTCCGTCGGGGAGGTGCCCCGCCTCGTACATGCGCACGACGTGTGGACACTGCGCATCCTGGAGCGCGCGGACCTCGCGCTCGAAGCGCGCGGCGACCTGGTGGTTGCCCGAGTACTGCGGGAGCAACGTCTTGAGCGCCACGGTCCCGCGCTCGGGGTCCGTCGCCATGTACACGCGCCCCATCCCGCCCTGCGCGATGAGCGCGTCGACGTGGTAGCGGCCCGCGACCTTGGTCCCGATCAGCGCGTCGGGAGCGCCGGGCGGCTCCAACGGCGCGGGCTGAGCGTCGACCAGCGTCTGCATCGGGGCCGACAGCTCGATCTCGGGCAAGGTCTCGGGGGGGAGCTTGCGGGTCATCGTCAGCGATACAGGGTGAACGTGCTGACGTTCTCGGGGTAGCCGGTCGAGCCACAGCCGGAGGCGACCTGCCGGATCGTCTCGATGCGGATCGTGTACGTCGGGCCGGCCACCGCGGGGAACGTGTAGTTCCTCGTGACCGAGGTGTTACCCGCCGCGATGGCGATCGTGCCCAGGATCCGCCCGTTGAGGCTCACCTGGACGTCCTGCGTGTCGCACGACAGGACGTTCGGCGAGATCTGCAAGGTGAATTGCATGCGCGTCACGGACGCGAGCGAGAGCGTGCGCGTGCCCGTGACGTAGTCACCGAGGCGCCAGAAGTAGGTGTCCGCGGAGGCCACGCGCGGGTCGCCCGTCGCCGGGAAGACGGTGCTCTCCATGGTGATGCACGGCGGACACGGGCCGTCGCAGTCGACGCCGCTCTCGCCGCCGTTCTGCACGCCGTCGGCGCAGGACGGAGGCGCGCAGCGGCCCGCGTTGCAGACCCCGCTCGTGCAGTCGGCGCCGGTGTTGCAGTCGTCGCCGTTGCCGCAGGGAGCGCACCGCGCCCCGCCGCAGTCGACGTCGCTCTCGGCGCCGTTGAGCACGCCGTCGGTGCAGCTCGGCGCGCTGCACGTCAGCGTCGCGACGCCGCACACGTCGGTCGAGCAGTCCATCCCGACGCGGCAGCCCTCCCCGACCAGGCACCGCATGCACGCGCCGCCGCCGCAGTCGACGTCGGTCTCGATCCCGTTGTGGAGACCGTCGACGCACGTCGGCGCGGCGCACGTCATGGTGGTCGGATCGCACACGCCGCTCGCGCAGTCCGCGCCGGTCGAGCACGGCGTTCCGTCGCCGCACCCCGGGCAGGTACCGCCGCCGCAGTCCACGCCGAGCTCCGCGCCGTTGCGCACGCCGTCGGTGCAGCCGGGCGTGCTGCACGTCGTCGTCGTCGGATCGCACACGCCGCTCGCGCAGTCCGCGCCGCTCGCGCAGCCCTCGCCGGCCGAGCAGCCCGGGCACGTGCCGCCGCCGCAGTCCGCGCCCGTCTCGGCGCCGTTGCGCACGCCGTCGCTGCACGACGGCGCCGCGCACGTCATCGTCGCCGGCGTGCAGATCCCGCTCGCGCAGTCGGAGCCCGCGGTGCACGCGGCGCCCGTCGCACAACCGGGGCAGCCGCCGCCGCAGTCCACGCCGGTCTCGGCGCCGTTCTGCACCGCGTCCGTGCAGCTCGCCGCGCCGCACCGGCCCGCGAAGCACACGCCGCTCGCGCAGTCCGCGCCGCTCGCGCAGTCCGCGCCGGTCGCGCACGGAGGGCACGCCCCGCCGCCGCAGTCGACGTCCGTCTCGCCCGCGTTGAGGACGCCGTCCGAGCACGACGCGGCGAGGCACGTGAGGCTGAGCGGATCGCACACGAGGCTCGCGCAGTCCGCGCCGGTCGCGCAGCCCGCGCCGTTCGCACACCCCCCGCAGATGACGCCGCCGCAGTCGACGTCGGTCTCGTCCTGGTTCTCGAGGCCATCCGTGCACGACGCGATCGCGCACGTCATCGACGGAGAGCAGTAGCCGCTGACGCAGTCGGAGCCGACCGCGCAGCGGAGCCCGACCGCACACGCCGCGCAGGTGCCGCCGCAGTCGACGTCCGTCTCGCTGCCGTTCCGCGCCCCGTCCGCGCAGCCCGCGCCGACGCAGCGGCCGCTGGTCGCGTCACACACCCCGCTCTCGCAGTCCGTCGGCGCCCCGCACGCGCCCCCGTCCGCGCAGGGATCGCAGACGGCGCCGCCGCAGTCGACGTCGGTCTCGTCCTGGTTCTGCGCCGCGTCGGTGCACGACGCCGCCGCGCAGACACCGCCGGAGCACACCGCGGACGCGCAGTCGGGCCCCGACTCGCACTCGGACCCGACGTCGCACGGCATGCACGTGTTGCCGCCGCAGTCGACGTCGGTCTCGAGGCCGTTGCGGAGCCCATCGTCGCACGTGGGCTCGGGACCGGCGTCGACCTCGACGCCCGCGTCGACGCCCGTGCTCGCGTCGAGGGCGACGGCCGCGTCGTCGCTGCTCCCGCCATCTGTCCCGGGCTCGCGGGGACCGCCCGCCGGGCACCCCACCCCCAACAGCGCCACGACCACGACCGACCAGCCCCGGGTGCACCAACCGCCCATCCGGTGATGGTACACCCGAGCCCCCTCAGGCGCGTGAGCCGACGCCCGATGCGTCGAGCGCGCGACCGAGCGCCCGCACCTCGTCGCGCACCTCGCGAAGGTGCTCGACGAAGCGCGCCGACGGCGCCGCGCCCGTCGAGCGCCCGGCGCGAGGGGCCCCGTCGCCGAGGCCCGCGTCCCGATACCGTCGGATCGCGACCAGGAGCTCGTCGCGGAGCTTCTCCGCGTCGTCGATCCCGCGGAGCGTGCCGCCGTGCCCCCCACCCCCCGCCGCGCCCCGCG
>JAYRVK010000804.1:0-1929 GCA_041918555.1 Sandaracinaceae bacterium | reverse complement strand
GTGCGCAAGGTGCCGCTCGCGCCCGACGTCGACCTCGGTGGCCTCGCCTGCCGCGGCGGCTGCCATCGCCTCTGGCACCAGCACGGCGGGCCCGACGCCGAGCAGATCCCGTTCGCGACCGACGACCTCCCCGGCGCGAACGCCGAGACCGCGGTCTTCGAGAAGCGGCTGCGCTTCTTCGACGCGGTCGCGGGGCTGCTCCGCGAGGTGTCGCGCCTGCGCGCGCCGCTCGTGGTGCTGGACCACGTGGAGCGCGCGGATCGCGGGACCCTCGAGCTCCTCCGGTTCGTGCTCGACGGCGCGGGCGCCGTGCACGGCCACGAGGATCGCACGCGCGCACTGTTCGTCGCGAGCCTGCGCACCGACGCGGCGATCGAGCTGCCGCCGGCGGTCGCCGCGCTCCGCGAGCACGAGCGCGCCGAGTCGATGGAGATCGGGACGCTCGGCCTCGACGGGGTCCGCGCGTACCTCTCCTCGGGCCGCGCGCTCCAGCGGATCCTCGAGCGCACGGGCGGGGCGCCCGAGATGATCGATCTCCTCCTCGAGGGCAATCCCCTGACGCCCGAGGCGCGCCTCGAGCGGCGGCTCGGTGAGCTCGACGCGGACGCGCGCGCCCTCGTGGAGGCGCTCGCCGTCCTCGGCCGGCACGGCGACGCGGACGAGCTCGCGCGCGTCGCGGGCCGCGAGATCGGCCAGCGCGCGCGCGCGGACTTCGCGGCCTGCGAGCTCGTGGCGAAGTCGATCGTCGAGGGGCGCATCCTCTTCAGCTTCGAGCGCGACGCGGATCGCGAGCGCTGCTACCGGCTCCTCGACGCCGCGCGCCAGCGCGAGCTGCACGAGCGCTGCGCCGACGTGTGCGCGGGGTCGGTGGACCTCGAGGAGGCGGTGCGCCACGCGCTCGCGGCCGGACGGCACGACCGCGCGGCCGAGCTCGCCGTGGTCGCGGCCGCGTCGCTGTCGGCGCGCCACGCCAACGGCGAGGCCGCCGCGCTGCTGGAGTCCTTCGTCGCGGCGACGGAGCCCACTCGCGCGGTGCGCGAGCAGCTCGCGGAGCTGCATCGGGTGGGCGGCGCGTACGCGCGCGCCCTCGTCCACGCGCGGGCCCTGCTCGACGAGGCCCCGGAGGACGCCGTCGCGGCCCACCGCGTCGGCCAGCTCCTCACGATGGCGGGCGAGTTCGAAGAGGCGGCCACGGTGCTCGTCGGCGCGCAGCAGCTCGCCGTCGCGGCGGGCGAGCCGGGCGTGGTCGCCGAGGTCGAGGCGCAGCTCGCCGAGCTCCACTACCAGCGCGCCGACTACGAAGAGGCCGGACGCTGGGGCGTGCGGGCGCTCGAGGCCGCGGAGGCGGCGTGCGAGCGGATCATCGAGATCTCGGCGCGCAACACGCTCGGCAAGCTCGCCCTCGCGCAGAAGGACCCGGCGGCGGCCGCCGCCCTCTTCGAGCGCAACCGCGATCAGGCCGCGACGGCGGGGCTCGGCCACCAGGAGGCGCAGGCCCACACGAACCACGCGGTCGCGCTGCTCCTGCAACGCGACTTGCGCGGTGCGGAAGAGGCCTGCCACACCGCGATCGAGGTCGCCTCGCGCGTCTGCGACACCCGCGAGCGCGCGATCGCGACGGAGAACCTCGCCGTCATCGCGCACCTCGGGCGCGACTACGGCAACGCGCTCCGCTACTACCACCAGGCGGTCGGGCTGCTGAAGCGCCTCGGCAACCGCGCGATGCTCACGCGGGTCGCGAACAACCTCGGCGAGCTCTACCTCACGCTCGGCGACCGGCACCGCGCGCGCGCGCTCTGCGACTTCGCGCAGCGGATCGGCGGGAAGCTCCCCGGCTCGGTGCTCGGCGAGAGCCTGCTCCTCCTCGGCCGGATCGACGCGGCCGACGGCAACGTCTCGGTCGCGCGCGAGGCGTTCCGCGACGCCAAG
>JAYRVK010000803.1:0-2092 GCA_041918555.1 Sandaracinaceae bacterium | reverse complement strand
CGGCTGCGCGATGGCGCACCTGCCCGAGACGGGGCGCACGTACCTCTTCGGCGGCGCCGACGGCGCGGGCGTCTACGACGATCTCTACGTCTACGAGGGCGACGCGTGGCGTCGCATCGACGCCGAGGGACCGGTGGCGCGCTACGACTCCGTGCTCTTCCCGACCGGCGACGGCGCGACGATCTCCATGTTCGGCGGCAGCGTCGGGGCGCGCGGCGCCGCGTTCTACTCGGACCTCTGGCGCTTCGATCCCGCGGCCGAGGCGTGGACCGAGGTGCCGCTCCCGCTCGAGGCGATCCCCGGTCGCCGCACCGCGTGGGTGGTCCGCGATCCCGCGCGCCCGGGCCTCTACGTGGGGTTCGGCTACGACGGCGCGATGCAGCCGCTCGGCGACCTGCACTACGCCGACCTCGAGGCGCTCACGTGGACCGCGCTCGAGGTGCCCTTCGAGGGCCCCCCCCCGCGCGGCTTCGCCCCCGCGCTCCCGGGCGGCGAGGGCGCGCTCGGGGCGCAGATCGGGGGCTTCGGCGCGTCGCGCCCGGTGACCGACGCGTGGCGCTTCGTGCGCGAGTAGGCCGACGCCGCGCAGCGCGTGTAACCCGCCTGAGGTGGTGTCTCGACGCGACCGGAGGTACTCCGGCGCCATGGGAGACACCGCCTACAACATGGTCGGGACATCGGGCCGCAAGTGCCAGTGCTCGACCGCACCCAAGACGTGGCTCGGGCACTGGTCGCGGGCGACCGGGCTGGCGATTCCCGCCTCCTGCTGCGTGGCGGGCTGCGGAAGCGCGCCCGAGGTCGGAGCCCACCTCCGCATCGTCGGGTGGGACGCGCGGACGCCGTGGATCCTGCCGTTCTGCCAGTACCACAACAAGCGCCCCGCCCACGTGGCCATGAACCTCAAGTGGGGCGTGACGGCGGTGGCCGCCGCGACGCACGACTGCACGTAGCGCCCTACTCCGGGGGCAGCGCGTCGAGGCCGGCGTAGATCGCGTCGAGCTCGATCGCGGCGCCGACGCCCGGGAGCGCGACGGTGCCGGCGCGCACGAGGCTGACGATCCACCGGTCCGGCTCGATGCGGTGGTGGTGCTCCACGAGCCGCTCGCGGAGGTGCACGAACACGATCTCCGCGACGGTCTCGGCGGCGCGGTAGTGCGCGAGCTTCGCGGTGAGATCGTGGGCCTCCGTCGAGCTCGAGAGCACCTCGACGACGAGCTCGGGGTTGACGAGGCTCGCGGGCCGCGGGCCCTCGAAGCGCGGCGCGCGCGCGACGACGACGTCGGGGTAGACCCACGTGTCCGTCGTGGACAGCCGGGTGCGCTGATCGGACTGCGCCACGAAGCAGCCACGGGGGCGCAGGGCCTGTCGCAGCGCCTCGTGGAGGTTCCCCGCGACCACGTTGTGGCGCGGCGAGGCCCCGGCCATCGCGACGGTGAGCCCGCCGTAGTACTCGAGCTTTCCGTCGCTGGCCGCGTCGAGCGCGAAGTACTCCTCGGGGCTCACCTGCGGGGCGGGCGAGGACATCTCGCGGGAGTGTAAATGCCCACGCGTCCCGGCGGGAGGCGCGGGTGCGTTAGCGGGGCAGCGCGGCCTCGATCGCGTCGAGCCCGACGCCCAAGCGCTCGCGCGCGACCCCATCGAGCGCGGCGCGCGGGCCGACGAGGTGGATCGTGCGGTGCGCGTGCTCCAGCGACTCGCCGGGCGCGAGCGCGGCGGCGGGCGAGCTCGACTCGAGCTCGTAGAACGGTCCGAGCGGCGGCTGCCCCGGCGCGACCGGGCCGTCGTTGTAGCTGTTCACCACGTCGCCCGCGTACGGCGCGGGCAGGTCCTCCCACAGGCTGTTCACGTAGCCGTGCGGCGCCGCGTCCGGGAGCGTGTACTCGACGAGGGTCAGCGCGCCCGCGTCGGGATCCCAGCTCCCCATCACCGGGCGCGCGCGCGCGAAGGGCACGCCGATCTTCCCGCGCTCGCGGCCGTCGCCGCGGAAGAAGATCACGCCGCGCTCGGCGTCGACGGTGAGCCGCTCCGGGCCGACCTGTCCGAAGTAAGTCGCGTTGACGGCCGGTCCGAGGTCCGCCTCGGGCCCGGGGCG
>JAYRVK010000802.1:0-5094 GCA_041918555.1 Sandaracinaceae bacterium | reverse complement strand
GGCCGAGGGCTCCGACCGCGATCCGCACCCCCAGCACGGGAGTCATCGTTCAATTGAACGTCCCTAGAACGACGAGAGAATTGGAGAGGAGAAGGCGAGAAGGCGAGGGTCGATTCATAGGATGAACGTGCTGATTCGTTACGCCTCCGAGACCGCAGGGCTCGGACCGGCGCGGCGAGACCCGCGAGGGCTCGCCGCGCGCGAAGCGGCTCGCGGAGCCGCCGCAGAGGACCGCGTCGCGGGCTTCGGAGACCCCCCACGAGCTCGCTTCGTGGCGCGCGAGACCCCGGGCGGCTACGCCGGCGCCGGCGCCGGCTCGATCACCGGGGCGTCCACCACCACCGGCGGCGCGACGTCGACGTCCGTGTCTGGGTCCTCGGCCGGCGTGCGCGCGTGGAGCGCGCGGTACTCGTCGAGCGGGGCCACCGCCGCCATGAAGCGCGCGACCGACGCGGGGTCGTCCTCGTGCACCGTCGCGGCGAGCACGCGGCAGTACGCCGCGACCGCGCGCGAGTAGCGCTGGCGCGCGCTGCGGAGCGCGCTCGGGGTCGTGATGGGGCGCGGGGTGTCGCCCAGACCGAGCGCGGCGCCGAGCGCGGCGGTCGCGGCCTCGAGCTGGACGAGGAGCTCCGGGCCGCCGAGGACGGCCGCGATCTCCGCCGAGAGCCGGCGCTCCTCGACGAAGCCGAGCCGGCGCGTGGCCTCGCTCCAGCCGACGTAGGCGTCGCCCTGGACGAAGGCGACGCCGTCGGGGAAGACGCCGACGACGATGGCCCGCGCGCGCGCGCCGCGGTCGCCCTGCGCGATCGCGCTCAGGCTAGTGAGCGCACCGAAGAGCGCGCTGGCCGAGCGCGCGAGCTCGGTGCGGAGCGGCGCGATCTGCGCGGGGGCGCGCTGCGTGCGCTCCCACAGGATCGCCTCGATGGCGTCCGCGGCCGCGACCGCCCGCTCGAGCGCGGCGCGCTCGCCGTCGCTCGCGTCGGCCGGCGATGCGTTGACGAGCTGGCGCGCGACGGCCTTCGCGTACGAGGCGGCCACGCCGCAGCCCTGGGTGTAGTTCCGGAAGTCCACGTTCTCGATGGGGTCCATGATCGCCCCCTCCTTTTCTGGTTCGTGCGATGGACGGGACGCCGAGACACGACTGACGGAAACACGCACCGCCGCCCGCGCAGATCGAACAAACCCTTCTCTCCCTTCTACTCTCCTCTTCTTTCGGCGAAAGAAGTCGGCGCGGGCTCGGACATCGATCTCGCTGTCCCGATCTCTTGGAAACGAGATCCGTGCATCGATTTCGCTGTCCCGATCTCTTGGAAACGAGATCCGTGCATCGATCTCGCTGATGGGATCACCCGGCGACGAGCTCGAGCCGCGGCGTCGACCTGCCCATCTCCCCGGAGCGTGGTCGCGCGAGCGCCGGCGGTCTCGCGATCGCGTCTATTCGGCGTGCAGGAGCCGCCGGCACTTCTCGCAGCTCACCGCCTCGGGGTCTTCGGCGGCGATGCCTTCGACCTCGGCGCGGTGCGCGGCCTCGAGGTCGCGCGGATTGCACAGCACCATGCCCTCGTCGTCGAGGGCGTGGAGATCGCGCTTGGTCCGGCGGTCGCGTCGGCGGGTCACCGCCGAAATCCTACCCTCGTTCGGGCTCTCGGCCGACGCCCGCTCAGGCGCCCAGCGGAATTCCAAGGAGCGCGAGCACGATCAACAGGCCCCAGCCCAGGCCGGCGGTGAGCACCGCGATGATCGCGGCCGCGATCCCCGGCCCCACGCCCCGCGCGCCCGGGCGGCGCAGCACGATGGACGCAGCGAGCCCGCCGGCACCCATCGCGAGCCACGGCGCTGCGCTCCACAACGCGCCGAGCGGCGGCGCGCCCTCGCGATCGAGGAAGTGCTCGGCGATGGTTCCGAGCCCATCGAGGTACGCGCCGCCGAGGAGATAGAGCGCGACCCCGGCGAGCACGAAGCCCGCGAGCTGCCGCCACGCGGGGACCTCGAAGCCCCCGAGGCCGAGCGCGAGGAGGGTGAACGCGAGCGCGCCCGCGAGCGCCAGGGGGAGGCCGATGAGGCCGAGGATGGGGATCGCCATCAGCGGGCCGGCGATCACGAGGACGAGCCCCGCGAGCGCGAGGCCGAGGAGGACCAGGGTGTCTTGCGCGAGGCGCGCCTTGGAAGCGGTCGTGTCGGTCATGGCGACCGCCCTTTCGCGTGGCGCGCCAGCCTCGAAGCCGGCGTTTCCAGGGCCACCTCGCGCGGCACCCGAGCACGGCGTGCACGGGCGCGTGCACGCTACGCGCGCTCGTCGAACGCCTTCACGGCTCGCTTCGGCGCCACGCTCCGCCAGCCGTCGACGAGCAGCGCCTCGATGACCCCCCAGTCGACGGCGCCCTCGAGCCGCACGCCGACCCAGCCGCTCGGGCCGAGGTACTTGGGGCGGTAGAACCGCTCCGGGTCCGACTCGATCAGCTCCTCCTGGACGCCGTCCTCCGCCTTGATCCACACCGCGAGCCGGCCCTCGTCGTATTGGCCCGCGTGATATACCGCGAACGTCTTCTTGCCCCCCCAGAAGGTCGGCGCGCCGTGCGAGAGCGTCTCCTTCGTCTCGGGGAGCGTCGCGACGAACGCGCGCAGGCGATCGAGCAGAGCGGTCATGCGCCACCCTACCTCACGGCGGGCAGATCGTGCGCGGCTCGGGCCCGCCCGGGCTGCTCGGGGCGCCGAGCTGCGACAGCGAGTTGTCGCCCCAGCACCACACGCGCCCGGTGTCGTCGAGCGCGCACGAGTGGGACTCGCCGACGTCGAGGTCGACGAGCACGCGGTCGGCGAGGACCCGCACCGGCTCCGCCGAGAACGCGAGGGGCGCGTCGGGGCCGAGCTGGTCCCAGGTGTCGTCGCCCCAGCAGAACAGCTCCCCGCCGTCGGTGATGGCGCAGGCGTGCCGCCAGCCGGCCTCGACGTCGACGAACGGTCCCGGCGCCTCGACGAGGCCGGGGGTGGACGTGCCGCCGCGAGCCCCCGCGCGGCCGAGCTGGCCGGCGACGTTGCTGCCCCAGGACCAGAGCTGTCCGTCGGCGTCGATCGCGACGGTGAACTCGTCCCCCGGGCTCACGTCGAGCCACGGTCCCGCGCGCGGCGCGGGCTGCGGCTCGCTCGCGGTGACGGGCATGCCGACCGGGTAGCCGAGCTGCTCGTTGTGGTTCGAGCCCCAGCAATGGAGCTCGCGATCCGGGGTGAGCCCGCACGTGTGCGAGTGCCCGGGGACGACGCGCGCGAACGAGAGCCCGCCGACGACCGGCGCGGGGACCCACTCCTCCTCGACGACCCGCCCGGTCCCCGCCTGCCCCGCGTCGTCGTGGCCCCAGCAATAGGCCGCGCCCGCGACGACGGCGCACGCGGTGGCGGCGCCCGCGCCGAGCGCGGTGGCGCCCGCCGGGAGAAGGGTGCGCACGAGCGCGCTCGTCGTCCCCGTCTCTCCGTCGCCGTCGCCGAGCTGGCCCGCCCAGTCGTTGCCGTTGCACCACACGGCGCCGCTCGCGTCGACGCCGCAGAGGAAGTCGCGGCCGAGCGCGACCGGCGCGAGGTCGAGGTCGAGCAGGACCTCGCGCGGCGTCACGATGGGGAGCAGCGGTCCGCCGAACATGCGCAGGTTCTCGCCCCAGCAGCGGAGCGGACGATCGCTCGAGACGACGCAGCTCGCGCGGTCGGCGATCTGGAGCGCGAGGTCGGCGCCGGGGAACGGGTCGCAGAAGGGCGCCGGCCCGCCGATGCAGCCCTCGACGGCGTCGCAGGTCTGCCCGGGATCGCAGCGCGCGTCGTCGGTCACCACGAAGCAGCTCCCCGACGCGGTGCACTCCGCCGTGGCGCAAGACGACGTGCTTCCACAGTCGGCTTCACTGGTGCACTCGGGCGCGCAGAACTCGGGCGTCTCCTCGGTGCAGCGCTCGTCCTGGCACATGCCGCCGACGCACGCGGCCGCGATCGGATCGCCGCCCGGGATGGGGCACGCGACGCCGACGCAGTCGCGCGCGAAGAGCGCGGTCACCGCGTGGCTCGCGCTCGCGAGCTCGACGCGGAGCGGCCGCTGCATCACGAGCGCCCCGCCGCGCGAGAGCGTGACGCGCACGGTCACGACGCCGCGCGCGAGCCCGTCGAGCTCGGCGACGCGGACGCCCGCGGCGTACGGTTCGCCCGGCGCCGCGGCGCGCTCCGCGAACCGACCCGTCGCGTCACCCGAGAGCACCTCGGTGCGCACGGCGTCGAACTCGACGCCGGGCGCGAGCTCGGCGCGCACGTCGACGGAGAGCCGCGCCGTCGGCGACGGGCAGCCGGCGAGGGCGAGCGCCGCGAGGACCGCGATGCGCGGGGGATGCATCGAGCGCGGCCAGGATAGCGCGGCGCGGGAGGTGGAGACGACGCGCCCCTCCCGGTCGCCACCTCGCCGCGGCTCATGGCGCGGCCGGATGCTTGACCGCGAGCGATCGGCGCGAAACGATGCGCCCGGAGTCTATGGGCACGGAGCCGCGCACGAGCCTGCCGCCGCCGGGGACGGTGATGGGCGGGCGCTACCGGCTGACCCGCCTGGTCGCCGAGGGCGGGATGGGCGCGGTCTTCGAGGCCGAGGACCAGAAGGCGAGCTCACAGCTCGTCGCCCTCAAGCTCCTCCACCCCGAGCTCAGCGCGGACCGCGACGTGCGACGGCGCTTCCGCCGCGAGTCGTCCGTGCTCCTCGCGCTCGATCACCCGTGCGTCGTCCACGTGCTCGACATCGGCGCCAACGACGACGAGGCGCTCTTCAGCGTGATGGAGCTCCTCGAGGGCGAGACCCTCCACGCCCTCGTCGCGCGCGAAGGCCCCCTCGCGCCGGCCGCGCTGTTGCCGATCGTCGAGGGCATCGCCGCGGGGCTCGGCGCCGCGCACGAGCACGGCGTGATCCACGGCGACCTCAAGCCCGCCAACGTGTTCCTCGTCGGCGCGGCGCGCGAGGTGAAGCTCCTCGACTTCGGGCTGAGCAAGGTGCTCGGGCTCGAGCGCCTCACGCGGACCGGCGAGCTGATCGGGACGCCCGCGTACATGGCCCCCGAGCTCCTCACCGGCAAGGGC
>JAYRVK010000801.1:0-5391 GCA_041918555.1 Sandaracinaceae bacterium | reverse complement strand
CCGCTCGCGGTCGGGCCCGACGGCGCCGTCGCGATCTTCGGCCGCGGCTCGCACGCCTTCTTCCGCCAGGACCTGAGCGCCGCGGGCTTCACCCCGCGCCGCGCCCTCGGGACGACCGACTGGGGCTGCCGCGGCCGCTGGGTGAGCGCGATCGAGGACGCGGGCGTGCTCCGCACCGCGCGGCGCGAGAAGCCGGGGATCGAGCTCGCCGACGAGCCCCTCCCGAGGGGCGGCCGCCCCGCCCTCGTCGCGGCGACGATCGAGCACCCCGCGCGCGCGCACCGCGGCGTCCCGCCCCGGCCGACGGGCCCCGATCCCGCGGCGCGCGACGGACGCCGCACGCTCTTCGGCGACCTCCACCAGCACTCCGCGCACAGCGACGGCTGCGGCACCGCCGACGAGCCGTACCTGCGCGCGCGCTGGGTCTACGGCGACGACTTCTGCGCGCTGACCGATCACGAGAGCTTCATCGGCAAGCGCATCGGGCCGGGCGAGTGGGCGCACCTCGCGCGGGTCGCGGACGCGCACGACGCGCCGGGTGAGTTCGCCACGTTGATCGCCTACGAGTGGACCGGGCGCCGCCACCCGGGCCCCGGGCACAAGGTCGTGTACCTCCCGCCCGAGGGCGGCCCGATCGTCGGCCGCGACGCGGTCCCCGACGGCGCCGAGCTCGTGCGTCGGGTCAAGGCGCTCGGCGGCTTCGCGGTCCCGCACCACGTCGGCTGGACGGGCGCGGACGAGGACGCGCACGACCCCGAGGGGCAGCCGGTGTGGGAGATCTGCTCGTGCCACGGCTGCTACCTGACCGCGGACCACCCGCTCGGCGGGCGGGGCGATCTCCGCGACCAGATGGTCGACGCCGTGATGCGCCGCGGCCGCCGCTTCGGCTTCATCGCGTGCAGCGACGGCCACGGCTTGCTCTACCACCACGGCGTCGGTCGCAAGCGCGATCCCTTCCGCTGCGGGCTCACCGCGGTGCAGGCCGAGGCCTGTACGAGGGAAGCGATCTTGCGGGCGATCCGCGAGCGCCGCTGCTACGCGACGAGCGGCGTCCCGATCCTCTTGGATCTGCGGGCCGGCGACGCGCCGATGGGGAGCGAGCTCGCGGTGCGCGAGCCGGTGGTGGTGCGGGCCGAGGCCTCGGCCGCGGTGGCGCTGCGCTCGCTGGCCTTGATCGGGCCCGACGGCGTGATCGCGTCGGTGGACGGCAGCGGGAGCACGGCGACCGTCGAGGCGCGGTTGGGGGAGGGCTGGGTGTACGCGCGCGCGGAGCAGGTCGACGGCGAGATGGCGTGGTCCTCGCCGATCTTCCTCGACCCGGTGTTCTGAGGGAGCGGCGGGAAGGATGACAATCCGAGTGCGCCTGCGGAGCCGGCTGCGCC
The DNA here is from genome assembly GCA_041918555.1 of Sandaracinaceae bacterium. Taxonomy (GTDB): domain Bacteria; phylum Myxococcota_A; class Polyangia; order Polyangiales; family Sandaracinaceae; genus JACKEC01. Next base: position 4,009 of record JAYRVK010000801.1, on the reverse strand, counting down.
GTCTCCTCCGGCGGCTCCGCGAGCCCGCTGCGCGGTCTCGCTCCGCGCGCGGCGAGCCCCCTCCGGGGTCTCGTCGCGCCGTCCCGAGCCCCTGCGGGTCTCGGGCCGCGGGGTCACGCGCGCCGCGCGCTCGAAGGCGCCGTGTCGCGCAGGGAGGGCACCGCGGGAAGCGATGGCGCTCGCCGATCCCGTGACTTCTCGACCGAAGCGGTTGCACGGCGGTGCGCCCGGCGGTGGCGATGCCGGTCCCGAGGGTCCTTGGAGGCGAGTCACTCCTCTTCGGCGGTCTCGCGCAGATCGTCGAGCACCTCATCGACCACCCAGTCGTCGTGACGGACCGTGAAGCGCTCCGCGCGCGCGCCGAATTTGTTCTTCAGGTTGATGACGGCGCGTGCCCGCTGCGCCTTCACGTACTCCTCCTGGCCTGGTCCGCTCATCGTGTCCCAGTAGCGGCGGATTCCAGCCTGGAGGTCCTGTCGCGTGAGGTACCGCTGCTGCGTCTTTCGCTCACAGTGATCGGAGACGGCGCCATTGAGCATCTCGATGAGCGTGCGCGGGATTCCCGCCGAGTAGCAGAGCAGCATCTCGACGAGCTCGTCTCGATCGCTCCGGGAGAATATGAGCTCACGAAGGTGCGTGATCCTTCCGCCGCTGTGCGCCTCGAGCCGCCGGCCGATGGCCTCGACCATCCGGTCGTCCGGCCATTTGATCGGATACGTGCGGAGCTTGTCCCGTCGAAATGCCAACCGTGCGACGACCTCCTTGGGTGCATGAATCTTGTAAGAGATGGCGAGCGTCTCGCGTTGATGATTCACCGCGAGTACGACCATCGGTAGTAGGAGTCGCGCCATGCGGTGGTAGTCCTTGAACGCGCCGTCCGCGAGGTCGTCGATGCCGTCGACGAGGAAGACGATTCGCTCGAACCCGAAGAGTTGCACCAGACGCAGCACATCGGACAGGCAGGACTCGACCTCCGCCAAGCGGTGAGGGGGCAGCTTCGCGGCCGCCTCGTGGGCCGCCTCGACTACGAATCGTGCGACGTCGCCATATCGGCCGAACGTCTTCGCACCGCCGCCGAGCTCGGCTTCACGCTTCACCTCGAGCGAGTGCCCGCGCTCCAAGCGCCAGCGGCGCCACCACCACTTGGCCCTCGTCCAGCGGCTGTCACCGTTCCTGAAGACATAGGACCTCTCCAGGTACCGAAGGCGCCGCTCGAACTCATACTGCCGAGCGTGCCTCGAGACTGCATCGTAGAGCGCGTGACCCTGCTCGCGATTAATGGAGGTGATCGGGGAACGAGTGTCGCTCAGTATCGTGGCGACCACCTCGGCCGCGAGGTAGTTGGCGACCTCGAGGGCCGTCACGTCGGGGAGTGCGTCGAGCGTATTCAGATCATCGATGACCACGACCATCGTGCCCGGCGACAGGGCGAGCTCGGCCTGGAGGCGCAGCCGGATGGCCGTCTTCCCTGCGCCCCAGGTCGCCACGATGACGTGCGAGTCGTCGACGGACATGACGTCGTGCCAGAAGCCGGGCTCGAGGAAGTACTCTCCGAGCCTCGTTCCCTCTTTCTCGGAGGAGCTGAGGCGGAACGGGTGGTCCGCGAACTGCCAGTCCCGGAGCCATGCGCTCAGATGGTCCTGCGTCGACCTCGTGGCTTCGACCGTGCTCATCGCACCCCCGATTTCGCAGCGAAGTATGCCCTCGGCGGGCGACGGTGTGTCGCCCCAGTTGGCCTACTCCACCACGCGCTCGCACGGCACCACGAAGCTCACCGTCGTCCCCTGCCCGTGGCGGCTCTCGATCTCGACCCGCCCGCCGTGCGCGCGCGCGACGCGATCCACGATCGCGAGCCCGAGCCCCGTGCCGCCGTGGCGCGTGGTGAAGAAGGGATCGCGCGCGCGCGAGCGCACCAGCGTGTCCATGCCCTCGCCGGTGTCGTGGAACTCGACCGCGACGTGGGGGCGGCCGCCCGCCTCGACGTTCTTGCAGCACACCGTGAGCGTGCCGCCGTTCGGCATCGCCTGGAGCGCGTTGTCGACGATGTTGATCAGCGCGTGGCGCAGCAAGGCTTGGTCGCCCTCGACGGCGTCGCAGGGCTGGTCGAGGTCGAGCTCGATCTCGACGCTGGTGATGTCGCGGTTGCCCGCCGCGGCGAGCTCGACCGCGTGGCCCACGAGCTGCGGGAGATCGACGGTGCCGGTCTCCGGGGAGATCGGCTTGGCGTACGCGAGGAGATCGTCGACGAGGCGGTTCAGGCGGTCGGTCTCCTCGTCGAGGATCACGAGCAGCGTCTCCCCGTCCTCGGGCCGGAGCTCCTGCCGCCGAAGCCCCGCCACCGCGTTCTTGATCGTCGCGAGCGGGTTCCGCACCTCGTGCGCGATCACCGCGGAGAGCTCGCCGACCGCCGCGAGCTGCTCCGTCTTCACGATCTCCTCCTGCGTGAGCCGCAGGTAGTCGTAGCTCCGCGCGAGCTCCTCGGTGCGGCGCTCCAGCTGCGCGTCGACCGCGGTGAACCGATCGATCAGGACGTAGCCGAAGCCGAGCACGGACAGGAGCGCGCCGTGGGTCGAGATCGTGATCCCGTAGTCGGCGAACGCCGCGCGCATCACGAGGTCGTAGAGCGACGCGAGGACCGTGAGCGCAGTGAGCACCGCGGCGAGGCGCAGGTTCGGTCGCGTGCGCGCGGCGGCGAAGAGGCGCGTGAGCGCGTACACGCCACACATCGTGATCGCGCTCAGGAGCCCGAGCCCGAGCCACGAGAGACGCGCGAGCCCGCGCCCGTGCGCGGGCGCCGCGGCCCAGTCGTAGCTGGGGTCCGCGAGCCCGGGATCGAAGAAGAGGCGCGCGAGGATCGCCATCACCCCGATCCCCACGAGCGCGAAGGTGGCGCGCACGAACCGCGGGTGCGGCTCCTCGCACAGGTGCAACACGAAGTGCACGAAGAACCCGACGCACGGGAACACCGCGAGCATCGAGAGCGACTGCGCGCCGACCGCGTCCGCGGGCGAGCCGGCCATCCAGGTGAGCGCCCCCCCGAGCGAGAAGACGGCGAGGCCCGCGCAGTACGCGGTGAAGCTCCGGTACTCGGCCTGCTCGGGGCGCGCGAGGGCGAGCGCGCCCGAGTAGATCGCGACGTAGACGCAGATCCCCGTCCACATGAGGAAGCTCGCGCCGACGAGGGTCACGGCGCCTCCGCGGGGATCGCGCTCGCGCGCTCGCAGGGGAGGGTGATCACCACGGTGGTGCCGCGCTCCTCGGCGCTCGAGAGCGTGATGGACCCGCCGTGGTTCTTGACGACGCGCTCGACGATCGCGAGGCCGAGGCCCGTCCCCGCGGGGCGCGTGGTGAAGAAGGGATCCTTGGCCTTGACGAGGACGCCCTCGGACATCCCGCCGCCCGTGTCGGCGATCTCGAGCCGCACCGAGCGCGGCGGACCCACGATCTCCCTCGCGCGGATCGTCAGCGCGCCGCCGTCGGGCATCGCCTGCATCGCGTTGGCCATCACGTTGGTGAGGGCCTGGCGCAGGAGCTCCGGGTCGCCGTGGACCGGCGGCGCGTCGCCGGGCTCTACCGCGACCCGCACCGCGTCGGGCCGCTCGAGGCCGCCGCGCGCGGTCTCGGCGACCTCGCGCGCGAGCGCGGGGAGATCGCACGCGCGGCCCTGCGGCGCGACGGGGCGCGCGTAGTCGAGCAGGTTGCGGACGAGCCGGTTCAGCCGGTCGACCTCCTCCTCGAGGATCGCGAGGAGCACCGTGCGGTCCGCGGGCCGCAGCGTCGGGCGGCGCAGCCCGGACACCGCGTTCTTGATGATCGCGAGCGGGTTGCGGACCTCGTGCGCGATCACCGCGGAGAGCTCGCCGACCGCGGCGAGCTGTTCCTTGCGCACGAGCTCCTCCTGGACGACGCGCAGCTCGGAGTAGCTGCGCCGGAGCTCCGCGGTGCGCTCGCCGAGCTGGTCGGCGGCGCGCAGGAACCGGCGCTGGAGGAGGAAGCTGACGGTGAGGAT
>JAYRVK010000800.1:0-2118 GCA_041918555.1 Sandaracinaceae bacterium | reverse complement strand
GCCGCGCGCGCGCAGCGCCCACGTGTCCTTGATCCGCGTCGCGAGCGCCGCGTTGTCCGGCTCGACGCTCCACGCGAAGCGGAGGTTGTCCATGGTGTACTCGTGCGCGCAGCACACGCGGGTCGCCGGGTCGAGCGCCATCAGGCGCGTCAAGCTCGCGTGCATCTTCTCGGGCGGCCCGTCGAAGAGCCGGCCGCACCCCGCGCCGAAGAGCGTGTCGCCGCAGAACAGCACGTCGTCGTGCACGTAGCTGAGGTGCCCGTCGAGGTGGCCCTCGGTGAGCATCACCTCGAAGCGCACCGCGCCGAGCTCCGCGACGCCGCCGTCGTCGAGCGGATCGGTCAGCCCGGGCACGTCCGCGGCCTTGCGCGCGGGCCCGTACACGCGGAGCGCGTCGAGCCGGCCGAGCCGCGCGAGCTCGTGGTTGATCCCCACGTGATCCGGGTGCGTGTGCGTGTTGAGGATCGTGGTGAGCGCGAGGCCCTGCCGCGCGCAGTAGTCGAGGACCGTCTGGGCCTCGGGCCCGTCGACCGCGGCGGCCGCGCGGGTCTTCGTACACACCGCGAGCCACACGAGGTTGTCCTGCCACGCGGGGAGCTGGTGGACCTCGAGGGCGCCGCTCCGGCTGACGAACGGCGGGGTCGGGCGGCTGACGACGTGTTCCATGCCGGGCGCATGGTAGATCGCCCTGCGATGACTTACTCGGCCTGGTTCGAGAGCGTGGCCGGCGGGGGCGCGCGCTACCCGCTCAACGAGGTGATCTACCGCTGCCCACAGACCGGCGCGCTGCTCGAGGTGGAGCACGACTTCGAGGTGCTCGGGCGCCGCTCGGGCGCGGCGTGGATGCGCCTCTTCGACGAGCGCTACGGACGCACCTCGTGGCCGTACGGGAGCGGCGTGTGGTCCAAGCACGAGTGGGTGCAGCCCCACGTGCACCCCGACAACGTGGTTTCCTTGTACGAGGGGAACACGAACCTGTTCTGGGCCGAGCGCTACGGCCGCACCATCGGCGTGGGCGATCTCTGGGTCAAGCAGTGCGGGACCAGCCACACCGGCTCGTTCAAGGACCTCGGGATGACGGTCCTCGTGTCCTCGGTGAAGCAGATGATCAGCGAGGGGCGGCCGATCCGGGCGCTCGCGTGCGCGTCGACGGGCGACACGTCGGCGGCGCTCGCGGCCTACGGCGCCGCCGCGGGGATCCCCGTCGTGGTGCTGCTCCCGAAGGGAAAGATCAGCGCGGCGCAGCTCGTCCAGCCGCTCGCGAACGGCGCGATCGTGTGCAGCCTCGACACCGACTTCGACGGGTGCATGCGCGTGGTCGAGCACCTCACCGAGGATCCGCACATCTACCTCGCGAACTCGATGAACAGCCTGCGCGTCGAGGGGCAGAAGACGATCTCGGTCGAGATCGTCCAGCAGTTCGACTGGGAGGTCCCCCACTGGGTCCTCGTCCCGGGCGGGAACCTCGGCAACGTGAGCGCGATCGCGAAGGGCTTCCTGATGATGAAGCGCCTCGGGCTCATCGGCGCCTTGCCCCGGCTCGTGTGCTGTCAGGCCGAGCGCGCGAACCCGCTCTACCTCGCGTACCAGCGGGCGGAGGCGGAGGGGCGCGAGCTGCGCGAGTCCGACTTCGCGCCGATCGAGGCGGGCGCGACGCTCGCGAGCGCGATCCGGATCGGGAGCCCGGTGTCGCTCCCCAAGGCGGTCCGCGCGCTCGTCGAGACGCGCGGGATCGTCGAGCAGGCGAGCGAGGCGGAGCGCGCCGACGCCGTGGCGCGCGCCGATCGCACGGGGATGTTCAACTGCCCGCACACCGGCGTCGCGCTCGCGTGCCTCGAGAAGCTCGTGGCGCGCGGGACGATCCGCAAGGACGAGCGCGTGGTGGTGATCTCGACCGCGCACGGGCTGAAGTTCACCGAGTTCAAGGCGCGCTACCACGAGCGCGCGCTCGAGGGGATCGACTGCCGCTACGCGAACGTCCCGATCGACATGGGCCGCGAGCCCGAGGAGGTCGCGGGCCAGATCCACCGGGTGCTCGACGAGCGCGGTGTGTGACGCTCAGACTAAGAGAGAGTCGGTCAATCGATCGAGGCCAGGCCGGCGCGCAGCGCCGGCCGT
>JAYRVK010000799.1:0-1636 GCA_041918555.1 Sandaracinaceae bacterium | reverse complement strand
GAGCGCGATCGGCGCGGCGAACGATCCCTCGCGCGGCGCGACGCTGCCGGTCGCACGCCACCGCCCCTCGGAGTACGCGTCCACGATCACCCCGGGACGATCCCCGAGGACGAGCACCTCCAGCGCCGGCGCGCGGCCGGGCGCGACGCGCGCGCGATCCTCGACGACGAGCCCGGGCGTCGCGAGCGCGACGGGGAGCCGGATCGCGCGCCGCGCCACCACGAGCTCGCCCGCCAGCGCCTCGAGCTCGACCTGCGCCTCCGGCCCGTGGACCGTGAGCTCGAGGCGCGCGAGCCCGTCCGTCGCCGCGTGGGGGGCCGCGCCCGGCGTGATCGAGGCGCTCGGCGCGAAGCGCACGCACGCGCCCGGCGCGCCCACGTGCACGACGACCTCGCACGGCGCCTCGGGCACGCAGGCCCCCCCGACGACGCGCGGCTCGAGGACCGAGGGCGCGGGGCCCTCGAGGGTGAGCTCGATGGGGCCCGCCGAGAAGTGGGCCGTCTCGTGGGCGAGGCGACCGAGCAGCGCCTCGGGCCGCGCGGGCCGCCGCAGATCGAAGCGGCGCGAGGCGGTCGCGACGCCGCGCCCGTCGAGGCGCGCGACCGCACGGAGCACCACGAGGTCGGGCGCGTCCGCGGGGATCGGGACCCGGCCGTCCGCACCGCCCGCCGGCGAGGCGGGGAGGCGGCGCGTGACGAGCACGCGGCCGTCGCCCGCGAGGAGCGAGACGTCGACCGGGAGCGCGAGGATCTCCGGGCCCGCGGGCCGGCTCCGCCCGCCGAGGACCACCGCGCGCACGGGGAGCGCCTCGCCGCGCCCCGCGGCGGGGGTGAGCAGCGAGACCTCGTGATCGATCCCGAGCTGCTCGCCGAAGAACACCGCCATCACCGCGACGACGACGGCGACGGGCACGCCGAGCCGCACCGTCCAGTCCCGCAAGCGCTCGAGGCGGCCGCCGCTCACCGCCCAACAGTGCCACGTTCCAGCGTAGGCTCGCGGCATGACCGACGTGGACGTGGTCGTGGTGGGGGCCGGCGTCTCGGGGCTCCGCGCGGCGGACCTCCTCGCGCGAGACGGGCTCCGCGTGGCGGTGCTCGAGGCGCGCGACCGCGTCGGCGGCCGGCTCCTCACCGAGAAGATCGGCGGGGGCACGTTCGATCTCGGAGGCCAGTGGATCGGGCCCCACCAGCGCCGCGCGTGGGCGCTGACGCGCGAGCTCGGGCTCGAGACGTTCCCGACGCACCACCGCGGCGACAAGATCCTCTGCCTCGACGGCCGCGCGCGGCGCTACGCGGGCACGATTCCGAGCGTCGATCCGCTCTCGCTCGTCGAATTGCAAATCGTATTGACGCGGCTCGACGCGCTCCGGAAGAAGGTGGACCTCGCGCGGCCCGGGCGGACCCCGAACGCGGCAGCCCTCGACGCGCTCACGCTCGCGGGCTGGATGCAGCAGCACGTGCGGAGCCCCGTCGTGCGGACGCTGACCGAGGCGGCGATGCGCGTGGTCCTCGGCGTCGACGCGCGCGAGGTCTCGCTCCTCACCTTCCTCTTCTACGCGCAGAGCGGCGAAGGGATCATGAAGCTCGTCGAGGTCGAGGGCGGCGCCCAGGAGACGCGCTTCGAGCACGGCGCGCAG
>JAYRVK010000798.1:0-6113 GCA_041918555.1 Sandaracinaceae bacterium | reverse complement strand
GTCTTGCAAGGGCTGGCCCCAAGAGGCGGCCCTGCGCATGTTGATGAACAACCTCGATCCGGATGTGGCGGAGCGCCCCGAGGATCTGGTGGTGTACGGCGGCACCGGCAAGGCCGCGCGCTCGTGGCGGGACTTCGACGCGATCGTCCGGGAGCTCCGCGCGCTCGGCGACGACGAGACCCTGCTCGTCCAGAGCGGGCGCGCGGTCGGCAAGTTCCGCACGCACGCCGACGCGCCGCGCGTACTGATCGCGAACTCGCTCCTCGTCCCCGCGTGGGCGAATTGGGAGACGTTCCGGCGCCTCGAGGCCGAGGGCCTGACCATGTACGGGCAGATGACCGCGGGCTCGTGGATCTACATCGGGACGCAAGGGATCTTGCAGGGGACCTACGAGACCTTCGTCGCCGCGGGCGTGAAGCACTTCGGGGGGAGCTGGTCGGGCCGCTGGATCCTCAGCGCGGGCCTCGGCGGGATGGGCGGGGCGCAGCCGCTCGCGGCGACGATGGCCGGCGCCGCGTTCCTCGGCGTCGAGATCGATCCCGCGCGCGCGAAGCGGCGCCTCGAGACGCGCTACGTCGACCGGCTCACCGATGACCTCGACGAGGCCCTCGCGTGGATCCGCGAGGCGACCGAGGCCGGCGAGGCGAAGAGCGTCGCGCTCGTCGCGAACGCCGCGCACGTGTACCCCGAGCTCGTGAAGCGCGGGCTCACCCCCGACTTCGTGACGGAGCAGACCGCCGCGCACGATCCGCTGGTCGGCTACGTGCCGACCGATCTCACGCTCGAGGCCGCGGCGGAGCTCCGCGCCCGCGACCCCGAGGCCTACGTGCGCCGCGCGCGCGAGGGCATGGCCGCCGAGGTGCGCGCGATGCTCAAGATGATGGAGCGCGGCGCGTTCGCGTGCGACTACGGCAACAACCTCCGCGAGCAGGCGAAGATCGCGGGCGTCGAGGACGCCTTCGACATCGAGGGCTTCGTGCCCGCGTACGTCCGGCCGCTCTTCTGCGAGGGCAAGGGCCCGTTCCGCTGGGTCGCGCTCAGCGGCGATCCGCGCGACATCGCGGTGACCGACGCCGCGGTGAAGGAGGTGGTGCCCGACGACGCGCACCTCCACCGCTGGCTCGAGATGGCGAGGGAGCGCGTCGCGTTCCAGGGCCTGCCCGCGCGGATCTGCTGGCTCGGCTACGGCGAACGCGCGCGCGTCGGCCTGCGCTTCAACGAGCTCGTGCGCGACGGAAAGGTCTCGGCCCCGATCGTGATCGGGCGCGATCACCTCGACTGCGGCTCCGTCGCGAGCCCCTACCGAGAGACGGAGAGCATGAAGGACGGCTCGGACGCGATCGCGGACTGGCCGATCCTCAACGCGCTGATCAACACCTCGGGCGGCGCGACGTGGGTCAGCGTCCACCACGGCGGCGGCGTCGGCATCGGCTACTCGATCCACGCGGGCATGGTGATCGTCGCCGACGGCACCGACGCCGCGGCGCGGCGCCTCGAGCGCGTGCTCACCAGCGATCCGGGGATGGGCGTGATCCGCCACGCGGACGCCGGCTACGAGGAGGCCCTCGCGACGGCCCGCGAGCGCGGGGTCCACGTGCCTGCGCGGTGAACAAGGGCTATCGCAGGGGCTCATGGACGACCTTCCGCTTCCGGATCTGGACGACCCGCCCCCTCCCCCGCCCGCGGCGGGCGCGTATCGCGTGCAGGTCGGGGCGATCCGCGATCCGGTCGGCTCCGCGCCCGCGCTGGCGAGGATCCTCGGCGTCGATCTCCCGACGGCGCAGCGCATCGCGGTGAACGCGCCGGGCGTGCTCGTCGCGGGGCTCGCGCGGATCGCCGCCGAGCGCGTGGCCCGTGACGTCGAGGCGCTCGGGATCCGCGCCCGGGTCGAGGAGGAAGGCGCGCCGTCGCGACCGCTCTCGGGGCGCCCCGAGGCGCCGTCGAGCGTGCGGCCCGGCGCGCCGTCGTCGCGCCCGCCGGCAGCCCTGGCTGCGGCGCCGGCCGCGAGCGGCTCCGGTCCCGGCGACGGCTTCTGGCTCCAGGCCCCGGTCGCGTTCGTGGCGCCGCTCCTCGGCAAGGGGAGCCTCCTCCTCGCCGCGGCGGGCTTCACCGGCCTCGGCGCCGCCGTCATCGCCGCGGCGCCCGGCCTGTTCATCAAGATCGGGATCGTGCTCGCCCTGCAGCTCGTGGCGCTCGGGATCTTCATCGAGGTGTTCAACCGCCTCGCGCAGGCCGCGATCTACCGCGACGACGACGCGTGGCTCCCCGAGCCGATCTCGGAGCTGCCCGACATGAAGACGCTGTTCTGGCGCGGCGTGGTGAACCTGGTCGTCCTCGCGCTGCTCGGCACGCCGGCGGTCCTCGTCGCGCTGAAGCTCGACAACGCGGCGGTCGCCATCGGGATCCAGATCGCGCTCTTCGTGTACTGGCCGATGGCCCTCACGGTCCAGAGCATCTCGGGCCGCCTCACCGGCGCGCTCGACTTCCTCTCGGTCGGCCGCGGGATCGTCGCCGCGCCGCTCGAGTACCTCACCGCGTGCGTCCTCACCTTCGCCGCGATCGCGGGGAGCACCGCGCTCGTCCTCGCCATCGCGGGCGCGAGCGTGATGGCGGTCGCCTCCGCGGGGGGGGGCTTCGGGAGCGGCTTCGCCGTGTACTGCGTCGTCTCGTTCGCGTGGTTCACCGCGATCGCGTACTTCCACGGCGTGCTCGGCTACCTCATGGGCGCGCTCGTGCGCAGCAAGCGCGCGGCCTTCGAGTTCCTCACGGAGGGCTGAGATGGGGATCGGCGCGCTCATCGTGCTCGCCTCGGTCGCCGCCGGCACGGCGGGGGTCTGGGCCGCGAAGCTCCTCGCGGATCGCGCGCGGCGGCTCGAGGCGATCGCCGAGCACGATCACGAGATCACCGTCGCCGAGTTGGTGGTCATGGCGATGCTCGCGGACGGTGAGCTGACGGCGGCCGAGTGGGGCGTCGTGCGCCGCGCGTTCGGCGAGCACGGCTTCTCGCTGCTCGAGGCCGACGGCGTGATCGGCGGGCTGCGCGACGAGGCCGAGCGCGTGCGCGCGCGCGGCGAGCTCGGGCGATGGGTCGCGGCGAAGGCCGCCCCCCTCACGCCTGCGGATCGCGAGCTCGTCTACCAGATGGTGGTCGAGCTCAGCCTGGAGGGCGCCGAGTACCGCGCCGCGGACGGTCCGCACGGGACGCTCCTCGCGACGTACGGGGTCGGCCTCGGCCTCTCGGGGGCGCGGCAGCGCGAGCTGAACCTCGAGGTGTTCCAGAGGCGCGGTCCCGGGTAGGCTGTCGTCCGATGAGCGAGGCCTCGCCCCAGCTCCCGAGCCCCGACGACCGTCCCGCGGGCGACGCGGAGGTCTCGGGCGCCGAGCCCAAGGCCCCCGCGGCCGACCCCGAGCGCACGCTGAGCGAGGCCGACGACGGCGCCGCGCGGACCGCGATCGAAGAGGCTCCGCGGGGCAGCAAGGTCGAGCGGCGGCGCTACCGGGTCGTCGAGCGCGAGGGCAAGAAGCTCGTGAGCTCGGGCAACGCGCCCAACCTCGAGCTCTGGGTCGAGCGCGGGCTGACCGTCGATGGGCCCGGCCGCAAGCGCTTCGGCCCGCAAGCCATCTTCCTCGACGGCGTCTATGCGGGCGCGCCCTTCTGCGACAACGAGGCGCGGCAGTACTCGCTCGACCACCACGCGGGCTGCGTGCGCGGCTTCACCCTCGCGACGTGCGAGCAGGCGGTCGTGATGCTGCTCCAGGGCCTGCCGCTCTCGCAGGGCACCTGGACGCTCTGGGTCAACGACCCCGATCTCGACTCGATGCTCGCCGCGTGGGTGCTCCTCAACCACGTGGAGCTCCTGCGCGACGACCGCGCCCTCCTGCGCCAGGCGATGCCCGCGATCCGGCTCGAGGGCGTGATCGACGCGCACGGGACGGATCGCGAGCTGCTGTCGGCGCTCTCGGGCGAGGCGCTCGCGGACGCGAAGGCGCAGCTCGACGTGCTCATGTCGGAGGAGCGCCGCCTGAAGTCGACGCGCAAGTGGATGCAGCTCGACTGGGCCGAGTACGCGTGCGACCAGCTCGAGCGGATCGACCGCGAGCTGTTGCCCGAGGCCGCGGTGGACCAGCTCCTCGAGATCCAGGAGACCGGGCGCGCGATCCTCTGGAACGATCGGATCGCGGTGCTGCTCGAGAGCTCGCTCGGGATCTACGCGGTGGAGGAGCGCCTCAAGGAGCGCTACGGCGCCTCGCTCGGGGTGATCCTCCTGCGCATCGACGAGGATCGCTACACGGTGCGGCTGGTCGATGCGTTCCTCCCGAAGAACCTCGACGCGGTCTACAAGGCGCTGAACAAGATCGACCCGAAGGCGCGGACGCGGGGCCCCAAGCCCAACGCGTGGGGCGGCTCGGGCGACATCGGCGGCTCACCGCGCGAGGGCGGCACGGGCCTGTCGGGCGAGCAGATCCTGGCGGTGCTCGCCGACGTGCTCGGCCCGCACGTGCCGTGGTGGAAGCGCCTGCTCGACAAGGTGGTCCGCGCGATCTTCCCGGGGAGCGGGGCCAAGCAGCTGCGGCCCTGAGGAGGCGACCCGAGCGGGTGGCCACGGCGCATCGCAGGAGTACGCAAGTCTACTGGACACGGAGGCCCAGCGGCGAGCGGCCTCGCGCGCCGAGGTCGCTACGAGGAGAACTCTCCGCCCTGCGCGCGCCGCATCGCGGCCTCGTAGAGCGCGGGGCTGAGCCGCGAGAGCCACCACGCGGCGCGGCTCATCGCGGAGGGCAGGAGCAGGCGCTCCCTCCTCGCCGCCGCTCGCACGACCGCGCGCGCGAGCGCGTCGGGGCTCATCACCGCGCCCGACACCGCGCGCGGCCCCCCCCCGAGCGGGCGCCCGGCGCCGTCCACCGCGCGGCGCTCGATCGCCGTCGCGACGAAGCTCGGGCAGACCACCAGCACGTCCACGCCGGTGCCGCGGAGCTCCGCGCGCAGCGAGTCGAAGAAGCCGTGCAGCGCGTGCTTGCTGGCCGCGTACCCCGTGCGGCCGACCAGCGGCGCGAACCCCGCCACGCTCGAGATCCCGATCACGAGCCCCTCGCGGGCCCGGAGCGAAGGGAGCGCGGCCGCGGTCGCGTTCACCGCGCCGAACAGGTTCACCTCCACCACCCGCCGCAGGATCGCGAGCTCGGTCTCCTCGAAGAGGCTGCGGTGGCTGATGCCCGCGTTGGCGACGAGCACGTCGACCCCGCCGAGGGCGTCCTGCACGCGCGCGATCGCCTCGCGGCACGCGCGCTCGTCGGTGACGTCGCACGGGACGGCGAGGGCGCGCCGCGGCGGGAGCGCCGCGACCGCCCGCGCCAGCGCCTCCGCGTCGAGATCCAGGAGCGCGACGCGCGCGCCCTCGGCGACGAAGGCCCGCGCGAGCGCGGCGCCGATCCCGCCCGCGCCGCCCGTCACCACCACCGTCCGGTCCGCGAAGGCCTCAGGCACGGCTCGCCCGGTAGGTCTCGAACACCTCCCGGCTCGTGAGCCGTGGCCGGTACCCGAACTCCCGCTCGAGCCTCGTGTGGTCGAGCACCGGTCGATACCGCAGGAACATCACCTGCTCCGGCCCGTAGGGTGCGAGCCCGCGCCGCTCGAGCGCCTCGAGGCCCTTCTCCAGCACGCGGGCCGGCAGCGCGACGAACGGGCGCCCCATCGCCTTGGCGATCTCGCGCAGGGTCATCACGCCGCGGCCGGTGAGGTTGTACGTGCCCACCGCCTCGCCGTGCACGCCGCGGCGCAGGCACTCGACGACGTCCTGATCGGACACGAAGCAGAAGGGCGTGTCCGACTCCCGCAGGCCCAGGACCACCGGGCGCTCGAACATCGCGGTGATCTGGTTCCGGACCGAGGGCCCGAGGATCGTGGAGACCCGAAACACGAGCTGCGCGAGCTCGGGGTGTGCTTCGCGGTAGCGCGCGAGCAGCTCCTCGACGAGGCGCTTGTGGTGCGCGTACGCGAAGGCCTCGTTCCCGCGCAGCGGGTCGTCCTCGCGCAGCAGCGGGGACTGATCCGGGTGGTATCCGTACGCCGCGCCGCTGCTCGTGTACACGAGCTTGCGCACGCCGGCCTCGAC
>JAYRVK010000797.1:0-3868 GCA_041918555.1 Sandaracinaceae bacterium | reverse complement strand
GGCGAGGTTCCCGGCGATGGTCACGTCGTCGTCGCCCACCTCGAACGCGAAGCGGAAGAAGTCGTAGCTCCCCTTCGCGCGCAGGCCCTCGCCCATCGTGTTGAACGCGTGCTCCTCTCCGTCGAGGCGAAGCGTCAGCACCGTCATCGCCGGCGTCATCACGGGGCCGACCTTGATCCTGCCGCAGCCCACCTCGAGGAACGCGCCCGGCGCGTCGTCGAACCCGCACACCTGGCCCCAGGCGTACTGGTCGGTGTGCTTCTCGCCCCAGTTGTGGTTCTGCGAGCCGACCCATCCGTCGATCGCGTGGCTCTCTCCGTCGACCACGAGGCTTCCTCGGTACACCGCGAGCGGCGAGCCAACGAGCGCCTTGGCCTTGGGGATCGGGCGGCCGTACAGCGCGCGGTCGAACGTGAGCAGCACCGGCTCGGGCGAGGTGTACTGGAGCCGCCAGCCGATCGAGTGGCCGCCGAGCCGCGCCTCGCCGCGCAGCCCCTCCGCGTCGAGCGCGGCCTCGCCGATCCGCGCGTCGAGCTCGCTCTTGGCGAACCGGCACTCGCGGATCGAGCGCTCCTCCTTCACCGCCACGACCGAGCGCTTCTCGCCGTCGAACCAGATCGCCCACAGCTCGCCGAGCGCGTCGGTCGGGCGCCCCGCGGGCGAGAAGATCGTGTAGCGGATCCAGAACGCGAGCGGTCGCGACGGGTGGTTGGCCCGCTGGAACCAGCTCTCGTAGTGACCCACGGGATCGCCGGCCGTCCAGCGAGCGCCGTTCCAGTGCGCGCGATCGAGCATGGACAAACGGTGACGCATCGGTCATCGTTTGTCCATGACGAACGTGCAGCTCACCCCACGCGAGCGCTTCGTGCTCGTCGCGATCGCCGAGGTCGCCACTCCGCCGGGCCGTCTCGTGCCGCCGCCCGACGGCGAGACGGTGGACGCGGTGGCGCGGCTCGTCGACTCGTTCGGGCCGGGCACCCTGAGCGGCTATCGCGCGCTGCTCAACGCGCTCGACGCGGCGGCGGTGCCGGTCGCAGGGGCGCGCCTCTCGTCGCTCCCGCTCGACGCGCGCAGCTCCGCGCTCTCGCGGCTCGCCGCGCACGAGGCGGCGTTCTGGCTCGTCCGCGGGGTGACCGCGCCGATCAAGATCGTGCAGGCGCGCACCGCGGGCCTCGAGGAGGCGTTCGGCGGGAGCGCGCACCGGCTCTCCGTCTCGCGCGAGCGGCACCGCTGGGAGGAGCGCATCGTCGACGGGCGCAGCCTCGATCGCGACGAGGTGATCGAGACCGACGTCGTCGTGGTGGGGACCGGCGCGGGCGGTGGCCCGATGGCGAAGGTCCTCGCGGAGCGCGGGCACGCGGTCGTGATGCTCGAGGAGGGCGCGCACTTCACGCGCGCCGACTTCGCGGGCCGCCCGCTCGAGCGGCAGCAGAGGCTCTATCGCGGCAACGGCCTCACCTCGACGATCGGCAACGCGGTGATCCCCGTCCCGATGGGCCGCACCGTCGGCGGCACGACGACGGTGAACTCCGGCACGTGCTACCGCGTGCCCGAGTCGACGCAGCGGCGCTGGCAGCTCGAGCACGGCCTCTTCGAGCTCGGCCCCGGGAGCCTCGAGCCGTACTACGAGCGGGTCGAGGCGATGCTCGAGGTCGCGGTCGCGGAGCCCGGCGTCCTCGGAGGCTGCGCCGAGGTGATCGCGCGCGGCGCGGAGGCCCTCGGCTGGGAGCACGGGCCGCTGCGCCGCAACGCGCCCGGCTGCGACGGACAGGGCGTGTGCTGCTTCGGCTGCCCGACGGACGCGAAGCGCTCGACCAACGTGAGCTACGTGCCCAAGGCCCTCGAGCGCGGCGCGGTGCTCTACGCCAGCGCGAAGGTCACGAGCATCCTCGTCGAGGGCGGCCGCGCGGTCGGCGTGGTCGCGCGGGTCGGCGGCGGCAACGGGAGCTCGCGGCGGCTCGAGGTGCGCGCGCGCGCCGTCGTGCTCGCGTGCGGGACGGTGTTCACGCCGGCGATGCTGCTGCGCCAGGGCCTCGCGAACTCGTCCGGGCGCGTGGGGCACGACCTCACGATCCACCCCGCGAGCTACGCGTGGGCGGAGCTCGATCACGACGTGCGCGGCTGGGAGGCGATCCCGCAGGGCTACTCGATCGACGAGTTCGAGGACCAGGGGCTGCGCTTCGAGGGCGCGTTCCTGCCGCTCTCGATGGCGTCGGGCGCGATGGGCCAGGTCGGCGCGCGCTGGACCCACCTCGTGGAGCGCTTCGACAAGCTCGCTTGCTTCGGCTTCATGATCGCGGAGACCTCGCGCGGCCGCGTGCGGATCATCGGCGGCGAGCCGCGCATGACCTACGTGGTGAACGACGAGGACGTGCGGCGCATCGTCCGCGCCCAGGGCCTGCTCGCGCGCGTGTTCCTCGCGGGCGGCGCGAGGGTCGTGTACCCGGGCATGCAGCCCATCCCTGAGCGGGGGGACTCGCCGTCCCCCCGTCGCGCGCTCGACGCGCGCGCCTCCCCCAGGCTATTCGAGGAGCTGCGCGGCCTCGAGGACGTCGAGCGGCTCGAGCGCGAGGGGCCGGGGCGCGTGCGCGCGCACCACCTCGATCTCACCGCGTACCACCCGCTCGGCACCTGCCGCATGGGCGCCGACCCGTCGCGCTCGGTCATCGGGCCGACGCAGGAGACCTGGGACGTGCCGGGCCTCTTCGTGTGCGACGGCGCCGCGGTGCCGGGGCCCCTCGGGGTCAACCCGCAGCTCACGATCATGGCGCTCTCGGAGCGCGCCGCCGCGTTCGTCGAGCGGCGCGTCGAGCGCGGGCACACCGCGCGGCGCGTCGAGCCCGAGGGCGCCGTCGCGCGCTTCGCCGAGACGATGAGCGGGATGCTCCAGCTCGAGGAGGGCGGCGTCATCGACGTGTCCTTCACCGTCGAGGCGCGCGGGCGCGGCACGCTCCGGCAGGGCGGGCTGTTCGCGCTCGCGGGCACCATCACCGCGGCGGGCCTCGCCGAGGGCGCGGCGTGCGAGGGCACGCTCGAGATGCACCCGCTCCGGCGCACCGCGACGCTCGTATACGACCTCGCGTTCACCGGGAGCGACGGCCGCCGCTACGAGCTCCACGGCGAGAAGCACACGCGCTCGCCGCTCGCGCTCCTGCGCGGGATGACCACGCTCTACACGGACCTCCGCTCGGACGGCGCGCTCGTCGGGCGCGGGATCCTGACGTTCGACACGAAGGACCTCCCGCCCTTCCTCGCGAGCTTCGGCGTCGTGCGGCCCGGGGACGAGCCGGCCGAGGCGGCCGAAGACGAGGAGCCGCGGACGACTTCGCACGAGGCCGCGCCGAGCCACGCGCGGTTGGACTAGAATCGGCGTCGTTGGAGTCGGACGAGACCACGCTGAGCGGGTCCGAGGCCGCGCTGCCCGCGACCTCGATGGTCACGCTCCGCGTGCTGTTCGAGCCCGAGCGCGCCAAGGCGCGGCCGATGGTCCCCCTCGGCGAGGACCGCTTCGCGGTGGGACGCTCGCGCTCGCAGGCGCAGCTCACGCTCGACGACCCGCGCGCGTCGCGGCGCCACGCGGTGTTCTCGGCGCTCGGGCCGGACGTCGCGCGCGTCGAGGACGTGTCGAGCAACGGCACCTTCGTGAACGGCGAGCAGGTCCACGGCTCGGCCGAGGTGCGCGACGGAGACGTGGTCCGGGTCGGCGACTCGTTCCTCCTGATCCGCGTGATGTCGACGCACCCGATGCGCGACGCGCCGATCACCGCGCTGACGGGGATCCACGACTCGATGCGGGCGCTGCGCCTGACGATCATGAGCGTCGCACCGACGGAGGCGAAGGTCCTCGTCATCGGCGAGACGGGGACCG
>JAYRVK010000796.1:0-4557 GCA_041918555.1 Sandaracinaceae bacterium | reverse complement strand
TCGACGTCGCGGCGCAGGGCGCGCTGCGCCTCGGCCTCGCGCCCGGCGAGCACGAGGTGCGCGGGTGGGACGCGCAGGGTCGGCTCTTCACCGCCCTCTTGCCGGTCGGCGACGCGCCGGTGGCCCTCGACCCCGCCACGCTCGCGCCCGAGGCCCCCCGGCTCCGGCCGGGGCACCTCGACGAGGCCGAGCTCCGCCCCGTGCTCGCGCGAGGGATGCGGCAGGTCCAGCGCTGCTACGAGCTCGCGCTCCGACAGGGCGCGCAGGCGCCGACGGGCCGCGCGCGGCTCCGCCTGGAGATCGGCGTGATGGGCGACGTCCAGCACGCGCGGGTGCTCGGGCTCCCGGAGGGCCCGCTCGCCCAGTGCATCGCGAACTACGCGGCGCGCTGGACCTTCCCCCCGCCCGGCGGCCCCGTGTCGGTCGAGCAGCCCTTGAGCCTCGCGCCCACTCAGTAGCCCGTCTCTGCTGAAAACTACGGGCCACGAGTACATGTACCTACACTCGCGCACGTGGACCCGCTCACTCCGCGACGCGCGCTCCGCCGGATCGGCCAGGTGCTGTTCTGCGCCGCCGCGCTCGCGGCGGGCGGAGGCATCGCGTGGGTGACCCGGCCGACCGCCGCGGCCGCGATCGGGCAGTTCCCTCGGCCGATGCCCGACGCGATCCCCGCGCTCGGCCGGCGCGAGCCCCCTCCGGCCCCGCCCGTCGTCGAGGCCGCCGCCGAGCGCGCCCCCGAGGCCCCGCCGGAGGAGCCGCGGATCGGGACCTTCGCCGAGGAGCTCGGCGCGGGCATGGTGATCACGGGCGCGACGGCGAACCGCATCATCCTCTTCACGTTCGACGACGGACCCGACCCGCGGAACACGCCGCGCCTCCTCGACACGCTCGACCAGCTCGGGATCCGCGCGGTGTTCTTCCTCACCACGCACCGGCTCGCGGGGCGCTCGCGCTGGCCGGAGCAGAACCGCGAGATCGCCCGCGAGATCGTGCGCCGCGGCCACATCGTCGCGAACCACACGCACGAGCACCAGCAGCTGCCGCTCCTCGAGCGCGAGGCGCTGCTCTACCAGGCCGAGCACGCGGACGCGGTGCTCGAGGAGGTCCTCGGGGCGCGCGCGTGGCTCCTGCGCCCGCCCGGCGGCTCGCGCTCCCCGCGCGTCGACCGTCTGCTCGCGGAGCGCGGCTACACGCAGATGCTGTGGAACCTCGGGACCGGCGACCCGATGGTGCGCGACGCCGACTCGGTGCTCCGCATCTTCACCCGGGTCCTCGCCTACCGCGCGCGCGCACACGGCGAGCGCGGAGGCATCGTCCTCTTGCACGACACGCACGCGTGGAGCGTGGACGCGGTGCCGCGGATCGTGGGCTGGCTGCGCGACCGCAACTGCGAGTACCTCGAGCAGGGCGAGGAGCTGTACGACATCGTGGGGGATCCGCGGTGGTTCCACGTCCCGCGGGCCGAGGACCCGAGCGAGACCGCGCCGATGGCCCGTCTCGACCCGGAGACGCTCGAGCGCCGGCAGGCGCGGCTCCGCGAAGAGACGCGACAGCGCTGCGAGCGCGTCGCCTCGCGCTGACGCCTCCTTTGCGCTAACGCCGCGCTCTGGGGGAATGACCGAATGTTGATGACCTCCGCGGGCCAGGGCTGTCCGGTGTGCGGCTTCGCCAATCCTCGGGCGTGGCGCGCGTGCTGCCGTTGCGGCCGCCCGCTGGTCGAGGCGCGACCTCCGACGGGCGAGACGGCCCCCGAGGTCTCCGATCGCACCGTCGTCGAGAGCCCTGCGCAGCGCGAGACCACCGAGCCCTCGGCACGGGCCGACGAAGAGTCCACGCAGCACGAGGATCTCGAGCCGCCGCTCGTCGGCCAGGCCGACGTCACGCAGGCGATCCACGCCGGCATCACGAGCGCGTTCGAAGGCGGCCAACCGACGCTGGTGGTGCTCGAGGGCGATCGAGGCTCCGGGAAGACGCGCCTGCTGTTCCACGCGAGCGAGGTCGCGGCGCGCATGCGCGAGGACTGCCGCGTGCTCTACGGCGCGTGCCGCGCGCAGGGCGCGGACGGCTACTACGCGCCGTTCGGGCGGATGCTCCTCGAGCGGTTCGGGGTCACCCCGAGCTCGTCCCCGTCGAGCGTGCGCGGCGCGATGGCCACGCACGTGAGCGAGGCGCTCCAGAGCGCCGACGCCATCGCGGTCGCGGAGACCACCCACCTCCTGGGCCACATCGCGGGGGTGCCCTTCCCCGACAGCCCGTTCCTGCGCGACGACGGCGAGCCCGGCGAGCTCCACGAGCGCGCGGTGGCCGCGTTCCGCCGGCTGGTCGGGGGCGAGGCGAAGCAGCGCCCGGTCCTCGTCCTGCTCGACAACATGCACGCGGCCGAGGACGACGGCTGGGAGCTCGTGCAAGCCGCGTTGTCGGCGGGCGGGCCGGTCGCCGTCGTCGCCGCGGGCGCCCCGCCGGTGGCCACGCGCGCGGAGAAGCTCGAGGCGCCGGGCGGCTTGATGATCGGGCCGATCGCCCCGCTCGCAGAGGCCGACATCGCGTCGTTCCTCCAGGTGCTCTTGCCCACGCTCGTCGAGGCCCCCGAGCCGCTCGTCGCCGCGCTGACCCACCGCTCCGAGGGCAACCCGAGCGCGCTGCGCGAGCTGGTGTTCGCCCTCGTCGAGCAGGGCTTGTTCACGGAGACCGCCGCCGGGCTCGTCGCGGATCTCTCGCAGCTCGAGGCCGGGAGCCTCCCGGTCACGATGCAAGACGCGGTGCGCGCGCGGCTCGCGCGGCTCGACGCGATCGAGCTCGCGACGGTGCAGCGCGCAGCGGTCGTCGGCGAGGTGTTCATGGATCGATGCATCCTCGCGATGATGCGCGGGGAGCGCCCTGCGCCGGGGGACGTCGCGGATCCCGCGTCGATGTGGCCCGATGACGAGGACGACACGGCGCTCGTCGCGGCGCTCGATCGGCTGGTCCACAAGGGCTTCTTCGAGACGCTCGAGCAGACCGACGTGCCGGGGACCCGCGAGTATCGGTTCCTCCACAGCGACACGCGCGAGCTCGTGTACCAGGAGCTCCCCGAGGAGCTCCGCAACGCGCGGCACCGCATGGTCGCGGAGTGGATGAGCGTGGCGATCGAGCTGCGGCGCCAGGGCCTGGCCGCCCTCGCCGCGCCGCACCTCGAGAAGGCCGGGATGCGCGCGCGCGCGGGGCGCGCGTACCTCGAGGCAGCGCACGCGGAGCACTCGCGCATCCACACGCAGACCGCGCTGCGGTTCGCGGAGAAGGCGCTCGAGCTGATCGAGGAGGAGGACATCGCGCGGCGGATCGACGCGCTCCACCTCCACGGATCGCTCCTCACGACGGTCGGTCGCTACGACGAGTCGCGCGCGTCCTTCGTCCGGATGCTGGAGACGGCGTGGCGCATCGGCGCGCGCAACAAGGGCGGCGCCGCGATGAACCGGCTCGCGCGGATCCACCGCCAGCGCGGGGAGGACGCCGAGGCGGTGACGCTCCTCGAGCGCGCGCTCGAGCTCTTCCGCTCGGCGGGGGATCTGCGCGGCGTGGCGAGCTGCCTCGACGATCTCGCCCAGGTGATGCGGCTCCGCGGGGACCTCGAGCGGGCGGACGGGGCCGCGCAGGAGGCGCTCGAGATCCGGCGGCAGCACGCGGACGTGCGCGGCGAGGCCGTCTCGCTGATGACGCTCGGCGGGATCGCCCACGCGCGCGGCGAGATCGAGGTCGCGCAGAACCTCTTCGAGAGCGCCCGCGAGATCCGCGAGTCGATCGGCGACCGTCAAGGCGTCATGCAGGTCTACAATGCGCTCGGCGTCGTCGCGTTCGATCGCGGCGACAACGATCGCGCGGAGCAGTGCTGGCGGGCGGCGCTGCAGGAGGCGCGCAAGGTCGCCGACCGGCACACGCAGACGTTCCTCCTCAACAACCTGGGCGAGCTCCTGACGACGGTCGGGCGCGCGGAGGACGCGCGAGGACTGCTCGAGGAGGCGCGCGAGCTCGCGCACGAGATGAAGAACCGCCGGATGATGGCGGAGGTCGAGCGCAACCTCGGCCTGAACCTGCTGAAGCAGGGCCACGAGGACGCCGAGAAGACGCTGCTCCGCGCGCTCGCGCTGGCCGAGGAGTACGGGAGCGCCGAGGCGATGGCGCTCGCGCAACGCGCCATGGGGCAGCTCCGATCGCAGACCCTCTTCGACGAGGCCGGGCAGGTCTCGCGCCGCGCCGAGGAGAGCTTCCTCGCCAGCATCGACGGCTTCCGCGACATCGGGAACGAGAAGGAGGCCGCGCGCTCGCTCGCGCTCCTCGGCTATCACCTGATCGAGCGCGGCGACGTCGACAGCGCCAAGGAGCGCCTGCGCGAGGCCCGCGCGATCATGCGGCGGATCGGCGTGCACGATCACGCCAAGGTCGAGCAGACCCTCGAAGAGCTGGGCGCCCTGACCCGGCACTGAGTCTTCGTGGGGGCTGCGCGCCCCCTCCCCCAACGCGCGCAGAGCGCGCGCCGGGGCCCCCTCCCTCGTCCGAACGCGCTTGCGCGCGTTCGCTCCC
>JAYRVK010000795.1:0-1881 GCA_041918555.1 Sandaracinaceae bacterium | reverse complement strand
CGACGCGGGCTCCTCCGACGCGGGCTCTCCCGACGCCGGCACTCCGCCCTTCGACGCCTGCCGCGAGCTCGACTGCGCGGTCGCCGCGGCGCCGACGTGCCTGGACGCGACCACCCTCTCGACGCCGGTCCCGACGGGCGCCTGCAGCGCCGGCGAGTGCGTCGCGAGCGCCTCGACCACGACGTGCGCCGCCGCGTGCGCCGAGGGCGCGTGCGTGGCGATGGCCGCGTGCGGCGCCGCGCCGTGCACGAGCGCGCCGGGCCGCACGTGCGCGAGCGCGCAGGATCTCCGGGTCCCGCACGAGCTCGGCACCTGCGCGGCGGGCACGTGCGACTACGGCGGCTGGATCGCGACCTGCTCGGGCGGCTGCGCGGGCAGCGCGTGCGCGCCGGGCTCGTGGCTCACCCACGTGCGCGACCCGGGGCGCGCGTTCTGGACCTGCACCGCGATCGATCCCGAGGATCGCCCGCACGTCTTCTACTACGGCGTCGTCGGCCCCACGACCTCGCTCCTCGAGACCGCGCTGACCGCGACGGGCTGGGTCACGCGCGCGATCGACGGACCGGTCGGGGCGGGGCTCCACCACCCGCTCGACTGCGCGATCGATCGCGCGGGCACCGCGCACGTCGTGTACGAGGATCGCACCAGCACCTCCGTCCGCTACGCGCGCCGCACGCGCGGCGGGACCTGGGCGGTCGAGTTCCTCGCGGCCGGCGGCACGCGCGCGTACGCGGTGCTCCTCCGCGACACGACGCCGGTCGCGCTCTTCGCCGACGCGACGGGGACGGCGGTCGCCGAGCGCACCGCGGGCGGCTGGGTCGAGGAGCGACGCACGCCCGGCGCGCCGGCGAACGTGGTCGCCGCGCTCGACGCCGCGGGCGAGGTGGTGATCGCCACGACCCGCGTGAGCACCTCGAGCGAGGGTGACCCCACCCAGAGCCAGGTCGGGCTCCCGGACGCGAGCGGCGGCTGGGCCTTCGAGGACACCCTCGAGGTCGGCTGGATCGACGACCTGGTGATCGACCGCGCGACCGGCACGATCGAGATCACGCTGTCGAACCTCAGCCCCGACTTCGTCGACGTGCACACGCGCGCGCCCGACGGTCGGTGGACGCAGGCGAACGTGGCGAGCTTCCTCGGCGACGGCCGGCAGGGCCGCCTCGCGGTCGCCTCCGACGGAACGCTCCGCGTCGTGTTCGTCGGCCGCTGCGGCTCGACCACCGCGAGCAACGGCGTCTGCTACGCCGAGCGCGGGCCCGGCGGCTTCACGATCCGCCGCGCCGGCGCGTACCTCCGCGGCCGCGGGACGTCCTTCGCGCTCGACGCGTCCGACGATCCGCACCTCGCGGGGCCCGAGGACTCGGGGTCCGACGACCTCCTCTACCTCCGCCCCTTCGACTGATCGAACGACATGAGCAGGCGCTTGGTCACCGGGCGCTTGGCGTCGCCGAACATCCGCGCGAGCAAGAACGCGCGGGCCTCGGGCGATGACAAGTTCCGTTGCGCATCGACGGCCTCCTCCCGCGTCGCGAACGGCACGAAGTAGCAGGTGTCGTCGAGGAGCACGGGCCTCCCGTCCACGGGCTCGACGAGCCGGAACGCGAGCTCGGTCGAGAGGCCGGCCACCGCGACCTTGTAGGGCGCGAACGCGTACTCGCCGATCCCGAAGATCGCGAACGGCGGCTGGCCGCGGTAGATGCGGCTCTTGCGCGCGTCGAGCGCGGCCCGGTGCGCGTCGAGGTACGCCCACGTCCGCGGGAGCGCGTCGCGGATCCAGTCGGTCGCTGCGCCGAGCCGCGCCTGCGGCGCGATCACCGCGCGCGCGGGGGACGCGCCGGCGATGAGGTCGCCGCCCTTCCGGTAGGGGAACACGAGGTCGGG
>JAYRVK010000794.1:0-2079 GCA_041918555.1 Sandaracinaceae bacterium | reverse complement strand
GCCCGCGCCGCGCTCACCGCGCTGCGCTCGGAGTTCGGGCTCCTCTCGACGCTCGCGCACCCGCACCTCGCGGCGGTGCACGACTTCGCGTACGTGCCCGGCGAGTACGCCTACTTCACCGAGGCGCTCGTCGAGGGTACGCCGCTCCACCGCGCGGGGGTCGACCCCGCGACGCCCGCGGGCGCGGCGCTGTTGATGCAGCTCTGCCGCGCGCTCGACTACCTCCACGCGCGCGGGATCATGCACGGCGACGTCAAGCCCTCGAACGTGCTCTGCGATCCCGCGCGCACGCACCTCACCCTCGTCGACTTCGGCGTGGCGCGCGCGCTCGGCGCCGAGGCCGAAGGTCCGCTCGCCGGCAGCCCGCCCTTCATGGCCCCCGAGCTCGTGACGGGCGGCGCCGGCGACGCGCGCTCCGACCTCTACGCGCTCGGGATCACCCTGTACCAGCTCGTCGCGGGGACGCCGCCGTTCCGCGGGCCGAAGAACGACGTCCTCGCGATGCAGGTGGAGGCGTCGCCTCCCGATCTGGCGCACTCGACACCCCTTCCGCTGCGCACGCTGATCGCGCGCCTGCTCGCCAAGGACCCCGACGATCGGCCGGCCTCCGCGGCGCACGTGCTCGGGGACCTCGCGCGCGTGGGCGGCCTCGACGACGCGCGCGTCGACACCGACGAGACGCTCGCGAGCCACCTCCACTCCGCCTCGGTGGTCGGCCGCGTGCGCGAGCTCTTCGAGCTGTCGGCGCTCGCGGAGGGCGCCGCGGACGGGCCCCGCGCGGTGCTCGTCGTCGGCGCGCCGGGGGCCGGGAAGACGCGCCTGGTCGGCGAGCTCCGGCGGCGCGCGCAGCTGCGCGGTCAGCCCTGGATCCAGACGGACGTGCGCCGTGGCCGCGGCGATCTGCTGCCACGCCTCGCGCGCGCGCTGCTCGACCGCGCGGCGCGGGAGGCGCTCTCCGAGGATTCGCGGCTCGAGCTCGCGCGAGCGCTCCCGGAGCTGCGCCGCGCCCGCGAGCGGATCGCGCTCCCCGTCGATCCCGCGCGCGCCCTCGAGCGGCGCCTTCTGGTGCTCGCCGAGGCCCTCGCGGCGCGCTTCGCGGCGAGCCCCGGCGTGCTCGTGGTCGAGGACCTCCACCTCGCGAGCCCCGCCGAGCTCGAGGCGCTCGCCGCGTTCCTCGGCCACGTCCGGCGCGCGGGGGCGCGGTGCCTGTTCGTCGGGACCGCGCGCGAGGACGCGGCGGAGCGCCTGCATGGGCTCGACGCGGAGCGCATGGAGTGCCCTCCGCTGCGCCCCCGGGCGGCGCGCGAGCTGCTCGGGGCGACGCTGGGCGACGCGGCGGTGCTCGAGGGGACCGCGCTCGGCGCGCAGCTCGCGGCGGCGCCGAGCGACGCCCTGTGGCTGCAAGAAAGCTTGCGTGATGCGATCGAGCGAGGCGCGCTCGTGCGGCGCGCGGCTCGCTTCGCGCGGCTCGCCGAGGTCGAGGCCCGCTCCTCGTCGGAGATCCTCGCGTCGCGCCTCGCGCGGCGGTCCGCGCCCGCGCGGAGGCTCGCGCTCGGGCTCGCGATCCTCGACGAGCCCGAGGCGGCGTACGCGCTCGTCCGGGTCTCGGGCCTGTCGCGGCGGTGCGCGCTCGAGGCGCTCGCCGAGCTCGTCCGCGCGGGCCTCGTGGAGCGCCGCGCCGAGGGCGCGCACGCGCGCTACGCGATGCAGGAGCGCTACGCGCAGGCGATCGTCGCTGCGACGTCGGCGCGCTCGATCCGCGCGACGCGGCGCCGGGTCGGGCACTACCTCGCCGCGCGGCGCGGGGTCGACTTCCGCGGCCTCGCGCACGCGGCCGGTGTCCTCGAGGCGGCGGGCGACGCGGCTGGCGCGGTCGCCGCGCTGGCCCGGGCCGCGGATCTGGCCGCCGCACAGGGGCGCCCCGAGCACGCGGTCCGCTTGCTCGCCCGCGAGGTCGCGCTGCGCGCGGAGGGCGACCCCGTGCGCGCCGAGCGACTGCTCGCGGCCCACGATCTCGCGGTGCGGGCCGGCCTGGCGGAGGCGGCCGGGACCTCGCTCATGGAGGTCGCGCACGCGGCG
>JAYRVK010000793.1:0-3971 GCA_041918555.1 Sandaracinaceae bacterium | reverse complement strand
GCGGCCGGCGTCGGCGCGGCCGGCGGGGCCCCCGCCGCGTCCGCCGCCACCGCCGCTTCCGAGGCCGACGACGACTCGGGCGGGGGGACCGCGTCGGCCGCGGAGGGCGCGGCCGCCGCGTTCATCGCGGCCACGTCGGGCGCCGGGGCGGGCTCGGCCGGCGTGACCTCCCGCGCGACCGCGTCCGGCGCCGACGCGTCGGCGGCGGAGGCGTTCATCGCCGCCGCGAGCGACGCCTCCAGCGGCGCCTCGACCGGCGGGACGATCGGCGCCTGCGCCTCGGCCGTCGGCTCCGCCGGGGTCTCGCCACCGTCCGGGGTGGTGACGCGCTCGACCTCGGGAGCGGCCGGGGCCTCGGGCATCGGTGTCGCGGTGGGTGCCGTGGCGGCCCGCCGCTCGAGCCACTGCACCCGCGCCAGCAGCTCGAGGTTCTGGTCGCGCAGCTCGGCGACCCGCCCCTCGAGGAGGTTGATCCGCTCGTCGTTCCGATCGTTCCGCAGGTAGCGAAAGAGGGCCACGAGGCCCCCGATCACCACCACCGGCGGCATCACGCACACCGTGAGGCCGATCATCAGCTCGACGAGGTCGTTCATCGGGCACCGATTCAGCAGCCCACGTGCCACGCGGGCGGGGGAGCCGAGATGGCGCGCGGTTCCCCCGCCCCGCGCGCACGAGATGCACGCGAGGGTACATCAGTGGTCTGCCGACCGACTACCCGAGCTCGACGAGCGCCGCGACCTCGGCCTCGAGCGCCTCGCCGTCCGCAGCGAGGCGGGTCGAGCCCTCCTCGAGCGAGGCGAGGAGCTCCTCGCGGGCGCGGGCCGCGCGCGCGACCCGGACCAGCTGCTCCACGGTGCGGGCGACCCCGCCTCCGCCCTCCCCGTCGAGCCGCTGCTCCGTCCGCCGGATCACGTCGTCGAAGGCGCGCTCGACGCGGACGCGCAGCGCCCGCGGGAGCTCGAGCTCGCGGAGCTGGCGATGGGCGATCACCGCCCGCAACAGCCGCACGCGGCCCGGGCCCCGCGCCCGCCCGGCCAGCCGCCGGAGCGCGAAGGTCCGCGGCGCGTCGCTCGGGAGGAGCCACGGCGCCGACGCCAGCAACGCCGCCACCATGACCGCGGTCATCCAGAGCGTGGCCTCGAGCCCCGCGTTCGCGCGCGCGACCCAGCTCGCGGCCACCCCGCTCGCGAACGCCAGCGCGAGGTGCAGCCCGAGCTCGCGCCATGTCCGGGACCGCATCGCGCGCGTCCCGAACACGAACGTGAGGAGGAGCCCGCTCGCGATCACCGGCACGTACGAGCGCGTGGCCTCGTAGGCGACCGCCCCGCTCGCGCCGAAGGCGATCGCCTCGCTCGCGAGGGGCGCGCCGCCGTGCGCGATCAGCGCGAGGGCCACCGTGGAGGCGACCGTCACTCCGGCCGACGCGAGTGGGCCGAGCGCGTCGAGCTGGCTGAGCAGCGCGAGCGCCAGGCCGGCGGCCCCGACGAACACGAACGCGCGTCCCTTGCGCATCATCAGTAGGCCTCCGCGCGGTGATGGCGCAGCGCGTTCGACCGAAGGCCGTAGGCGCGGCCCTCGTCGGACCCCGCCGAGCGATCGAAGTTGTCCAGGTCCTCGGTCGTCGCGGTGATGCGCGCGTCGAGCATCGCGGCCGCCGCCGGCGCTTCCTGGCGCCAGCGCTGGAGCTCCGCGACGTTGCCGCGGGCGAGCTGCCGAGCCTCTTCGACGCGCCCCTCCCGCCAGGCCTGGATCGCCTGCGCTTGCGCCACGTCGAGGCGCTGCGCCACCGCCTCCGCGTGCAGCGCGACGTCCCTCGACGCGATCACCTGGGCTTCGTCCCCCACGACCGAGACGGACAGACGGCCGAGGTCGAGGTTCCGATCTGTTCCCTCGCGCGCGCTCCGGTACCGGAGGGCGACCGGGAGGGCGTGCTCGGTCCCGGGGGCGCCCGCCGCCGCCTCGATGCGCAGGGTCACGCGCCGGCGCTCGCCGGTGACGAGCGAGCCCAGCGCCACGTGCCCGTCCGACCACGTCCCGCCGTACGCCTCGGCCACGCGCCAGCCCTCCGGCAGCGCGACGTCGATCGCCGTGAGGTCCGCGACGGTCGTCGAGGCCTGCTCGAGCTCGCGCGCGAGGAACCCCGCGAGCTCGGAGCCCTGCGCGAGGAACGCGTAGTTCCCTCGGCCCGCGTCGGCGACCGTGGTCAGCCAGCGCTCGTCGTAGTCGGTGCCCACCCCGAGCGCGCTCGTGGTGGTCCCCGCCTGCGCGCGCCCGCCGAGGTCCCGGCCGACCGCGTCGAGCGGCTGGCCCGATCCGTCGAGCCCGTCGCTCACCAGCACGAGGCGGTGGACCATGCTCGCCGGCGCGTCCGAGAGGGCGGTCGCGCCCAGGGCCAGGCCCGCCGGGATGTTCGTCCCGCCGCTCGCCTGGATCATCGCGATCCGCGCGTCGAGCGTCTCGCGCACCGCCGCGATCGGCGCGAGCGGCTGCACCACGCGCGCGGTGCTGTCGTACGCGATGATCGCCAGACGATCGTCGGGGTGCATCCGCGCCGCGAGCGCGAGCACCGAGCGGCGCGCCTGCTCGATCTTGTCGCCGTACATCGAGCCGCTCGTGTCGAGGACCACCGCGAGCGCGACGGGCCGACGCCGCGCGGGCCCGGCGCCGTCGCGGCCCTCGAGCCGCAGCTCCGCGAAGAGCTCGCGGATCCCGTCCGCGAGCACCGCGCCCTGCGTGAGCGCGACGAAGCCGGTCAGCTCCGCGGTGTCGACCGCGAGCCGCGCGCCGTCCGGGTGATCGGGCGGACCGCTCGCGCCGCCGCTCCCGCCCGTGTGATGCGCCTTCGAGAGCGCGACCACCCCGAACGCGAGCGCCGTCGCCGCGACCGCGAGCGCGACCCGCCGCCGACCCGATGCCGTGACTCGAATGGACTTGTTGAAACGTGTCATCTGCCGTGACCTCCCGATGGAGCAGACGCCCCCGGACCGGATCGGTGGGTCAGGGTTGCGTAAAAGCGCCGCGCGCTCGTGACGGGAGACGCAGCAGGACGTGAACCAGGTTCGAAAACCCCGGCGGACCGGGGCGCGCGGGGGACCGGCTCGACTCGCGATAGCGCGGGCATGCTGCTCCGAAGAGAGCGTGGCCGCGGGCCGCCGTTTCGTGACCGGGTGGTGCGGCGCCGCGTTCGCTGGTACGCCCCGGCCCATGCGATTCGAAGGACACGCGGCGTGGATCACCGGAGGCGGGACGGGCATCGGCAAGGCGCTCGCCCTCGAGCTCGCGCGCCAGGGCGCGGACGTCGCGGTGTCCGGCCGCCGGTTGGATCGGCTCGAGGAGGTCGCGCACGCGATCGAGGGCCTCGGCCGGCGCGCGCTCGCGCTCCCCTGCGACGTGCAGGACGAGGCGCAGCTCGCGGCGACCTCGGATCGCATCGCGGGGGAGCTCGGCAAGCTGGACGTCGCGATCGCGAACGCCGGCTACGCGGTCGGCGGCCCGATCGAGAGCCTGACCGCCGAGCGCCTGCGCAACCAGCTCGACGTCAACGTGGTCGGGGCCGCGATGACCGCGAAGCACGCCCTCGTGCACCTGCGCCCCGCGAAGGGGCGGCTCGGGCTCGTCGGCTCCGTCGCCGCGTTCGTGCCATCCCCGAAGTCCGGCGCGTACTCCGCGAGCAAGGCGGCGCTCCGCGTGATCGGCCAGACGCTCGCGATCGAGCTCGCGGGGACCGGGGTGAGCGTGACCACGCTCCACCCCGGGTTCGTCGAGAGCGAGATCAACCAGGTCGACGACGACGGCGTGCACCACGCCGATCGCGAGGACCGCCGCCCCAAGAACCTCATGTGGCCCGCGGATCGCGCCGCGCGCCCGATGGTCTCCGCGCTCTGGCAGCGCAAGACGGAGCACGTGTTCACGGGCCACGGCGTGATCGGCGCGGCGCTCGGCCAGCACGCGCCGGGGCTCGTGATCTTCGC
>JAYRVK010000792.1:0-7178 GCA_041918555.1 Sandaracinaceae bacterium | reverse complement strand
GGATGGACCGGATGCTCACCGGGCTCTCGTACACCGACCTCCGCATCGCGTGGATCGGCTGGATCGCGCGCCTGCTCGTGTGGTCGATCCGCGCGGTCCTCGACACCGCGTTCCGCCTCATCGTGCTCGCGCACCGCGCGCTGAGCCGCGAGATGGAGCTCCAGGCCGATCTCGTGGCGGTCTCGGTCTCGGGCTCCGACAGCCTGATCCACGCGCTCCATCGCCTGGGGCCGACCGACGACGCGTGGGACGCGGCGGTGCGGTTCTCGAACGCCGAGATCGACAAGAAGCGGCCGCCCGCGGACCTCTTCGCGATCCAGGGGCGGATCCTGTCGCACCTGCGCCGCGTGCTCGACGACGAAGGGCTCGGCGAGGCGCCGCCGCGGCCGAGCGCGGGGCGCGAGACGCACCGCGTGTTCGAGGAGGCGCTCGCGCAGCCGCCGCGGATGTGGTCGACGCACCCGCCGAACCGCGAGCGCGAGGACAACGCGAAGCGGCGCTACCTCCCGTCGGCCCTCGACGCGCGGCCCGCGTGGTCGCTCTTCCGCGACGCGGAGCGCCTGCGCCGCGAGGTGTCGCGCAAGTTCTACGACGCGGGCGGGCCCACGCCGGTCGCGGAGCCCGCCGTGCCGATCGAGGAGACGCTCGCGCGGGTCGACGAGGACTACCGCCGCCCGAGCCTCGACCGGCGCTACCGCGGCGCGTACCTGAACCGCACGGTCGTCGGCAACGCGGCCAAGCCGCGCGATCTGTACGAGCCGATCCCGGAGACCGGCCGCGACGCGATCCTCGCCGGGATCGACGGCCTCTACCCGGAGTCGCTCAAGGACGACCTCGAGCGGTTCCTGGAGCTGCGGCAGGAGAAGGTGCTCCTCGGCGCCCTGCAAGACGGCGTGCTCGATGCACCCGGCGGCGTGATCCGCCACCGCGGGCAGGAGATCCCGCGCAAGCAGCTCGCGGGGGTCGTCGAGAGCGTCCAGGGCGAGCTCGCGGCGGCCGAGGCGCAGGTCCTCGCGCACGACCGCCGCGTGCGGAGCCTCCACCGCGCGGCCGCGCGCGAGCTGAGCCCCGCGTGGGAGGCCTACCACGAGAGCCTCGTGTCCCTGATGCACTGGGCCGACCACGTCTCGGCGAACCTCCGCGACGCGCACGGCTACCTGATGCACGCGGTGAACATCGTGCTCGCGGACGGGCACGTGTCGGGCAAGGAGCGGCGCTGGCTCGTCGCGGCGGGGGGGGATCTCTTCGGGGCGCTCGAGGAGCTCCACCGCGCTCGCCAGTGGGTCTCCGTGCCCGAGCGCGTCGAGACCGAGGGCGCCGAGCTCTGGCGCGAGCTCCTCGATCGCCCCTTCGAGCTCCTCGCCCCGCACGAGCAGAACCTCGGAGACTGGCTGAACATCATCGACGGCTGGGTCTTCCTCACGTGCATCCCGCTCGAGAAGGCGGTGGGCTCGACCCTCGAGCTCCTCCTCGAGACCGAGGACCACCTCGCGCGCTGCCTGCGCGAGGGGATCGATCCCGGCGCGCCCCCCCCCTCGGCCAGCGTGCCGGACCGCTACGTCTCGTTCGTCGAGGGCGCGCACCGGCAGCGGCAGAAGCGCCTCGGATGGTGGGACCGCTTCGTCACCGCGGACGGCTTCGTGCCGGGCCTGCTGCGCCTCGTCGTCGCCAGCGCCGTGCTCGTCCCCGCGCTCGCGCTCGGCTCGATGGCGCTCGGCGACTCGACGGTCCACGTCTACAACGGCCTCGCCGTGCCCGTGGAGGTCGAGATCGGCGACGCCTCCGTACGCGTGGGCCCGCGCAGCTACGCCGAGGTCGCGATCCCGTCGAACGACGACGCGATGATCACCACGCGCACCGAGGACGGCCGCGCGATCGAGTCCTTCGAGGCCGAGGTCGATCACGGCTGGGCGCACTACGCCTACAACGTCGCGGGCGCGGCGCCGCTCGTGACCTGGCAGGCGATCTACAGCGTGACGGGCGGCGGCAACTCGGCCGAGACCTCGCTCGGCGCGCCGCGCTGGCTCCAGACGGACGCGACCGACATCTTCCGCCAGCCGCCGACGTCGGTGTCGAGCAGCTCGTCCACGACCACGCGCGACGTCTTGACGGGCCTCGCCGACGCGCCGCCGCTGGTCGCGGTGCGCTACGTCGAGGACGCGGCCGAGCGGCGCGCGATGGCCGTCGCGCACGTGCGCTTCGATCCGCCGACGGACCGCGCGCTCGGCGGCTGGCTCATGACGCTGGCCGAGGATCCCGAGCTGCCCGCGCTCGTGGCCGCGCGCGCCGCCGCGGATCCCGACGACACGTTCTGGTTGACGATGGAGCGCGACCTCGCGCCGGACGCCGCTTCGAAAGCCGCGGTGTGCGAGCGCCACCGCGCGCGGCTCGCGCAGCAGCCGTCGTCGCCTTCGCTCCAGTACGCGACCACGCGCTGCATCGAGGACGCCGACGCGCGCGGCGCCCGCTGGCTCGCGCTCCACGAGGAGCACCCGAACGACGCGTGGCTCGCGATCGCGGCGGGCTACGAGCGCGCGCGGCGCGGCGAGCTCGAGGAGGCCGTGCCGCTCCTCGGCCGCGGGCGCGCGCCCGAGGTCGGCGCGGCGTGGCCCTCGATCGCGCTCGAGCTCGCGCGCGTGCGGCGCGCGCTGAGCGCGGTGCCCGCGAACGCGAGCCTCACGGATCTGTCGGCGGACTCGCCCGTCCTCGCGAGCTTCCTCGCGTTCGAGGGCGCGCCCGTCGGCGACCCCGAGGCGGAGGCGTTGGTGCGCCCGTGGCGGCTGCTGCACGAGGGGCGCATCGCCGAGGCGGTCGCCGCCGCGCCGCCGGGCGAGCCGAGCGGGCAGGCCCTCTTGCGCCTCGCGGCCGCGTCCGAGGGCGCGAGCGCGGGCGTCCTCGCGGACGCGTTCGCGCTCGGCCCGGAGCAGGGCGTCGACCCGTTCACGGTGTGGACCGCGATGGCGCTCGCCGCGCGCGAGGGCCGCGACTGGCGCCCCCTCGCCGAGCACGCGCGCGCCCTCGAGGATCCCGCGCGCGTCGCCGCGCTCGAGGCGATCCTCACCGAGGCGCTCCCCGCGTCGGACCCGAGCGCGGTGGATCGCATCGCGTCGCGCCCCGAGCCGAGCTACCGCGGCCACGCGTACGCGTTGGGGCTCGTGCTGTTCGGCGACGCCGCGCCGGCGGCGTGGCGGCGCGACGTGCGGGCGCTCTTGTTCGCCCGCGAGCGGCCGTACTTCCGGTAGGGCGCGCGCAAGAGCGGGAGCGCGCCGGCGCCGCAGCGGCGCGGCGTTCGCATGAGGGCGGCCCGGGCCGGTCCGTCAGGGTTGCTCCTGGGAGTCCACCATCTCGGCGAGCGAGGGGTCGAGCCGGGCGCCACGCAGGGTGAAGTGGTACTCGAGCTGCGCGTCGTGCCTGCCGCGCGCCGTGATCTCGATGGTGAGCGCGCCGGCCTCGTCGGCGGTCATGCTGCCCCCGGTGAACGTGAGGAACTCCCGCGTCTCGCCGTCCTCCAGCTCGCACAGCACCCGCCCGCTGTCGTAGCCGTGCAGCTGGCGGGCGGCGTAGCTCGCTTCGCGCGGGCCCTGCCGCTGCATGGTGAGGGGGCAGCTCACGTGGGACAGCGCGGGCCCCGCCGGCGGCGGCTCGCTCAGGCCCAGGGGGCGCATGCCGAGGTAGCGGATCTGCAGCACGCGGAGGTCGTCTCCTCCTGCGCTCAGATCGGCGATCGCCTGACCCGTCAGCGGCCCGCCAGCGTGCAGCCCGCGTTCCTCGAAGGTGCCCTGGTACAGCCCGACGAACGAGACGGGGTCCTCGCTGCAGGCGCCGAGCGCCAGTGCCATGACGGCAGCCACGGACCAGACCATCGCCCTGTGCTTCATGAGGTGACCTCCCCGTTCTTCTCGGCAGCGATTACCAGGCGACCGCTGCGCTGGTCAACGAGGGCGGCGCCGTCGCCGCCGATCGCGCGCGCGATCGCATCGTAGTATCGCAAGTCGTCTTCACGGCGAGGACCCCGAGGAGCTGGCTGCGAAGGGTACTGATGAAGGCGGCGGTTGGCTCCGATGGACGCGGTGAGCCGCGACGGTCGCGTCACATCGCGAGGATCTCGTCGCGCGCCTCGGGCGGGGACAGCCAACGTCCCGCGGGGCCGTTGATCGCGCCGCTGTACTCCTCACATCGGAAGCGGGCGTTGGCGAGGTCCGCGCCGTCGTAGAAGATGGTGAGCCCCGCGAAGGTGAGCTGATGGCATCCGCCCACCACGCCTTCGGGGGAGCAAGGCCCGCGCGCGAACGCGCCGGGGCCGCTGCCGTAGTCGGCCTGGCAGCCCTCCTGGAACTGGAGGGTCGCGACCTCGTCGGCGCCCACGCGCCTCTGATCGCACGTGTGCTGCGCCGCGCGCACACAGTGCGCGTTCGGCACCACCACGGGCTCGGCGGGTGGGGGAGGTGCGGGCGGCGCCTCGGGCTCGGGCGCGGGGGGGGGCTCCGCGGGCGCGGAGTCACACCCACCTCCGGCGAGCGAAACGAAGACGAGGAGGAGGGAGACGGCAGGTCCTCGAGTCATGGCGGCATGGTAACCGATCGCCGGCTCGGCGCGGGAGCGCGCTGGGTCGCCGATGCGCGGTGCCTCGGCGGAATGGTCGGTGCCTCGCCGGCGGGGGTTCAGCGCCCGGTCCGCCGTGGGCGCCGCCGCCGATCCCGCCGCGCGGTGCCCCGGACCTCGTCGCTCCTGACCAGACCCGCGACCACCACCTCCGCGAGCCAGTGCAGGTGCGCCCGCCGCTCCCGCAGCGCCTCTTCCCCGAGCGGGTCGCCGCCCCAGAGCGGGGTGAGCGCGGGCGCGTACGTGAAGTAGTTGATCATCGCGGCGGAGAACGTGACGAAGAAGTGCCGCGCGGCGAGCGGCCCCTCGCTCGGCGCGAGGCCCGCGAGGGCGCGCTCGGTCCAGCGCTCGAGCTCGCCCAAGTTCTCCTGGATGAGCGCGAGGTGCGCCCCCCCGCCGGCGACCTGCTGTTGCACGAGGCGCGCGAAGCGTTGGTTCCCGGCCATGAAGTCGAAGTAGGCGTCGATCAAGCGCGAGAGCCGCGCCTCGAGCGGGCCCGCTTCGGCGAGCGCCTGCTCCAGCGCGGTGCGGTGAGCCTCGTAGTAGCCGGTGAGCACGCGCGCGAAGAGCCCCTCCTTCGAGCCGAAGTAGTAGAAGACCAGCGCCTTGTTGACGCCGGCGGCCGCGGCGAGATCGCCCACGCTGACCGCGTCGTAGCCACGCTCCCCGAAGAGCTCGTCGGCGGCCGCGAGGAGGAGCGCCGCGCGGTCGGGCATCTGAGACATCGCACGGAGGCTAACAGAGTCTTTGACCAATTGGTTTGACCAAGTGGTCAAAGCGATCCACCGTGGGGTCGTCGAACGGAGGTGGTCATGGAGCTTCGGGTCGGGATGGGGTTGACGCGGTCGAAGACGGAGACGTGCAGCGGGGGGGCGGTGCTCGCGAAGATGCTGGCCGCCGAGGGCGTCGACGTCGTCTTCGGGATCATCGACGGGACCTACTTCGGCCTCTACTCGTCCTTCGAGGCCAACGGGATCCGTCTCGTGACGCCGCGGCACGAGACGAGCGCGGTCCACATGGCCGGCGCCTACGCGCGCGCCACCGGCAAGCTCGGCGTGTGCATCGCGAGCAACGGGCCCGGGGTGGCCAACGCGCTGCCCGGCGTCGCGGTGGAGGAGGCCGAGGGCAACCGCGTCCTCCTGATCACGTCCTCGCGGCGCGACCCGATCATCCGCCCGGACCGCGGCGGTACGTTCCA
The DNA here is from genome assembly GCA_041918555.1 of Sandaracinaceae bacterium. Classification (GTDB taxonomy): domain Bacteria; phylum Myxococcota_A; class Polyangia; order Polyangiales; family Sandaracinaceae; genus JACKEC01. Next base: position 1,378 of record JAYRVK010000792.1, on the reverse strand, counting down.
GTGCTTCCCGCAGACGGAGGTGATCGGCGCGATGAGCAAGCTCAGCCTCGCCGTTCCCTCCGTGGATCGCCTCGCGGAGCTCGCGCGCGCGGCGCTGCGGACCAGCTTCCTCGGGCGCCCAGGGGTCGTGCACCTCGACGTGCCGGAGAACGTCATGAACACCCCGACCGAGGTGGATCCGAGCTGGCTCCGCCCGCCTGCGACCTATCGCCCGACCACCCCGCTCGAGCCCGACGCGGCCCAGGTGCGCGAGGCGCTCCGGCGGCTCGCGTCGGCCGAGCGCCCCCTGATCCACGCCGGCTCGGGGGTGATCCACGCCGGCGCCTTCGAGGGGCTCCGCCGGCTCGCCGAGCGGCTGCACGCGCCGATCACCACGAGCTGGGCGGCGCGACCGGTGATCGACGAGCGGCACGAGCTCTCGCTCCCGATGCTCTACGTCGACGTCCTGAAGAAGGCCCGCAACGAGGCGGATGTCGTCCTGGTGCTCGGCTCGCGCCTGGGCGAGACGGACTTCTGGGGCAAGGCGCCGTACTGGGCGCGCCCCGAGGACCAGCAGGTGATCCAGGTCGACCTCGATCCGAGCGCGCTCGGGCGCACCCGGCCCGTGGAGCTCGCGATCCAGGCCGACGTCGGCCGCTTCCTCGACGCGGCGCTCGCCGCGGCACGAGCGGGCGATCCCGCGCGCACCGCCACCCGCCGCGCCTGGGTCGAGTCGCTGACCGTCGCCAAGACCAAGCGGCGCGCGCAGCTCGACCAGAAGGGCCTCTCGGATCGCGGGCTCCCGATGAGCTCGGCGCACGTGCCCGCGGTGTGCCGCGAGGTCTTCGCCGACGACGCGATCCTGGTGGTCGACGGTGGCAACACCGCCATCTGGGCCAACTTCTACACCGAGCTGCGCGCTCCCGGCACGCTGCTCACGACGCCGAAGATGGGGATGCTGGGGGCCGGCACCTCGCAGGCGCTGGCGGCCCAGGCCGCGTTCCCCGACCGCCAGGTCTATTGCATCACGGGCGACGGCGCGATGGGCTTCCACCCCCAGGAGATCGAGACCGCGGTGCGCAACGAGCTGCGCGTCATCTACCTCGTGCTGTGCGATCGGCAGTGGGGCATGGTCAAGATCAACCAGTCCTTCGCGCTGAAGCCGATCAAGACGCTGCTCTTCAAGTCGCTCGGCGAGGGAGAGAACATCAACGCCGACCTCGGTGAGATCGAGTGGGACCAGCTCGCGCGGGCGATGGGCGCGCACGGCGAGCGCGTGGCCGACCCCGCGGGGCTCCGGCCCGCGCTCGAGCGCTCGCTCGCCTCCGGCAAGCCGGCGGTGATCCACGTGGACGTCGATCCCGTGAAGCACATGTGGGCGCCGGAGCTCAAGACCTTC
>JAYRVK010000791.1:0-4119 GCA_041918555.1 Sandaracinaceae bacterium | reverse complement strand
CTCCCGGCCCGGAATCGCTGCCCTCAGACAAGGACCCTGTGGCCTTGGGAGAGATCGTCTTCCGGACCGTTTCGCCAGCGTGCACTGCCTGCCATTCCCTCGTACCAGGGGCAAACATGGCGGGTCCTTCGCTCGCCGGCGTCGCGACGCGCGTGGTCGGCCTCGGATCCGACGCGGCGCTCGCGCCGATGGAGCGCCTCGCGCTCGCGGGGCAGGGCCGCCGCCGCGTGCTCGCGCACGCCCGGGACGCCGAGGATCTGGCGGCGAGCGAGATCACCGCGGTGAGCCGCGTGGTCGCCCGCGCGGTGCGCCTGCGCATCCGGCTCGCCGACGGCGTGCAGCTCGTCGACGTGCTCGGATCGCGCTCGCTCGACGAGCTCGAGGCGCACCGGGTGCGGGAGGCCGAGCAGGCGATCGATCGCGCGCTCGCGGCGCGGCTCGGCATCGCGTCGGACCGCGGTGAGGACGAGGACGGCATCCAGATCGTGGTGCCCGCGTTCTACGCCGACGACGCGCACCGCGTGCTGCTGGACCTCGTGGTGCCGGGCCCGGGTCCCGTCGCCGACGTGCCGGTCCGCTACAAGGACCTCGTCCGGCTCGGGACCGCGCCGCTGACGGACCGCCTGGTCCTGGGCCGCGGCCCGGCGGCCCGCGGTCCCGCGCAGCGCGCGGTGCACGCCGCGTTGCTCGGCCACCGCGTCGCGGAGGGGCTCCGCGTGGCCGCGGGCCACCTCGACGCGGGCCGCCCCGACCTCGCGCGCGCGTCGCTCGACGCGACCCTCGCGCGGCTCGAGGCGGCGACGCGCGCGCTCCCCGAGCTCGCGTCGGAGCCGGCGATCGGGCGCGACGGGACCCTCGTCCGCCGCTACGCCGAGGCGACCACGGCGCAGCCCGCCGACGCCCTCGCGCGCTCCCTCCGCTACGCGGCGCACCGCCGCCTGCTCGGCGATCCCCTGGGCCTCGACGGCCGCGACTGAACGAGAGAACGAAAGGAACGAACGATGAAGCTCGGCCACGGCTTGGCCCCGAGCGCGATGGCGCTCTGTGCCCTCGCGCTCACGACGACCGCCCATGCCCAAGAGGGAACCGTGCAAGTTCCGTTGTCGCGCTGGGAGGCCCTGACCCAGGGCGGGGCGCCCGACGAGGGGCTCGCGCCGTACGCGCTCTCTCAGTCGCGCGTCGCGGTGGCGATCACCGAGGAGGGCGAGCACGCGTCGGCCGAGATCACCGTGGAGGCGAGCGTCGAGGTGCTCACCGACGAGTGGACGGTGGTCCCGATCGCGAGCGCGGGCACCGCGGTCACCGCGGTCACCGCGGACGGGCGCGACGTCGGCCTCTCGTCCCGCGGCGGCGCGCTCGTGTGGGTCACGAACCAACAGGGCACCCATGCGCTCCACTGGACCTACCGCGCGGACGCGCGCCGGTTCGGCGACGGACGGACGCTCGCGGTGAGCACCCCGCAGGTCGTCTCGCACCTCGTCGTGACGCTGCCCGGCACCGATCGCTCCGTCACCGTGATCCCCGCGACGTCGGTCGACGTCGCCGCGGCCGGCGCGGACACGCGCGTCACCGCGACGCTCCCCGCCACGGGCCTCGCGCAGATCGCGTGGCACGACGAGGGCGGGGGCGGCTTCACGCTGAGCCGCGCGCACTACCGCGGCGTCCTCGTCGGCGAGGTCGTGCGCTTCACCGGGGTGCTCACCGTCGAGCTCGCCGGCGCCGCGCGCGCGCGCGTGCCGCTCTTCCCGACGGAGGTCGCGCTCGAGGAGGTCCGCGTCGATCGCGTCGAGGCGGCGATCGCGACCGAGGACGGCGCGTTCGTCGTCCCGATCACCGGCCGCGGGCGGCACCGCATCGAGGCCTCGTTCGCGGTCACGGTGCAGCGCGACGACGGCCTGCCGCGCGTCGAGCTCGCGATCACGCCGACGCCGGTCTCCCGCTTCGAGCTCGAGCTCCCCGGCGAGCGCGAGCTCACCGTCGAGCCGACCGCGGGCGTGACCGCGACGCGGCGCGACGGGCGCACGCTGGCCGTCTTCCACCTCCCGATGACGAGCGCGGTCTCCATGCGCTGGGCCGAGGCGGTGCCCGAGGACGCGAGCGCGATCGAGCTGCGCGCGCACGCCGACCTCGTCCACGTGGTGCGCCCGGACGAGGGCGTGCTCGCGGTCCGCGCCCACGCCCGCTACGAGATCACGCGCGGCGCGATGAGCCGCGTCGAGCTCGTCGTGCCGGCCGACGTGCAGGTCAACGCGGTCACCTCCGCGGCGGGCGTGGTCGGCGACTGGCGCGTCGGGGCGCAAGACGGCGTGCGCGTGCTCAGCGTGTTCCTCGATCGCGAGGTCGAGGACGCGCTCGAGCTCGAGATCGAGTACGAGCGCGCGTGGCCGGTCGCCGCGCGCACCGCGAGCGCGTTCGAGGTCCCGATCCTGAGGGCGCAGGGCGTCCACCGGCAGCGCGGGATGGTCGCGCTCCTCGCGACGCGCGAGCTGACCCTCGAGCCGCGCGAGGAGCGCAACGTGAGCCGCGTCGGCGACAACGCGCTCCCCGCGAGCGTGCGCGACGGGCTCGCGGGCACCGTGGCGCACACCTTCCGCTACCTCGACGAGCCCCCGCACCTCGTCGCGATCGGCGCGGTCCGCGCGCTCGAGCCCGCGCGCTTCGACGCGCAGATCGACACCCTCGTCTCGCTCGGCGACGTGTCGACGACGGTCACCACGATGATCGAGATCGACGTGAAGAGCGGCCAGCTCGACCGGCTCGCGCTGCGCGTGCCCGAGGGGCTCAACCTCCTCGAGGTCGCGGCGCCCTCGCTCCGGCACTACGCGCTCGGCGACGATCGCACGCTCGCGATCGAGCTCACGCAGCCGATGGAGGGCCGCTTCCGGGTCGAGGTCGTGTGCGAGCGGATCACCGGCCACGAGGAGGAGCTCGAGGTCCCGCTCCTCGGCGCGCCGGGCGCCGAGGTCGAGCGCGGCCGCGTCGGCGTCGAGGCGCTCGCGCCCTTCCAGGTCGACGCGCGCGCGGTCGAGCGGCTCTCGCCGGTCGATCCCTCGGAGCTCCCGGACCAGCTCCTGCTCCGCACCGACAACCCGATCCTCCACGCGTACCGCTACGCCCAGGCGGATCCGGCGCCGCGCTTCACCGTCGGCATCACGCGCCACACCGAGATCGAGACCCCGCACGCGGTGGTCGACGAGGCGAGCTACCGCATGCTCTACACGCGCGACGGCGTCGCGGTGACCACCGCGCGCTTCATGGTGCGCAACCGCCGTCAACAATTCTTGCGGGTTGCGCTCCCCGACGGCTCCGAGGTGTGGTCCGCGCGCGTCGACGGCCGCGCGCAGACCCCCGCGCTCGAGGCGGGGAGCGAGCCGGACGCCCCGACCGTGCTCCTCAACATCGTCAGCGCGGCGGAGGCGTTCCCGGTCGAGCTCGTCTTCGCGACGCGCGTCGCCTCGCTGGGCGCGTTCGGCCGCCTCTCCGCGGAGCTCCCGCGCCTCGACGTGGTGGTCACCCGCACGAGCTGGGAGGTGTTCGTCCCGGGCGGCGCGGCCTACGCGGCGCCCTCGACCTCGATGACCTTGATCTCGAGCGGCGCGGCCGACGCGCCGGTGGTCGACGGCGTCCCCGAGGCGATGGCGCTCGAGGTCCCGACCGAGGGCGTGCGCTACGTCTTCCAGAAGATGTACGCGGGCCGCGACGGCGAGCTCGTCTCGTTCTCCATGCCGTACGTCGCGGGCTGGGGCGGCCCGTTCGTGCTGGGCCTCAGCGCGCTCGGCGCGCTCCTCTTCTGCCTGGGCCTGCTCGCCTTCGCGGTGCTCCGCCTCGGCTTCCCGGTCCCCGCCGCGGTGGCCGAGCGCCTGCCGGTCCACGTGTCCACGTACCGTGCGCACGACGACGTGCTGCCCCCCGCGACCGGCGCCGCGCGGCGCGCCCTGCTCGCGACGGGCGCGGTGACCGCCTTCGGGCTGCTGCTGCTCTCGGTGACGGTCGGGTACTTGTCCGCGAGCGCGTGGCCCGCGATCACGATCGCGATCCTCGTCGGCCTCGGCGCGGCGGGCATGGTCGCGAAGCGCGAGGTCGATCGGCGCCGCGCCGAGGCGCCGGAGCCGCCGCCCG
>JAYRVK010000790.1:0-13674 GCA_041918555.1 Sandaracinaceae bacterium | reverse complement strand
TGGCCCTGCTGCCCGTTCTGGCCCTGCTGCCCGTTCTGGCCCTGCTGCCCGTTCTGGCCCTGCTGCCCGTTCTGGCCCTGCTGCCCGTTCTGGCCCTGCTGCCCGTTCTGGCCCTGCTGCCCGTTCTGCGCGAGCTGCTGCTGTCCGTCTTGCTGCCCGCGCTCGGCGGCGCGCCGCGCGACCTCATCGTGCAGCTCGTCGAGCCGTCGGCGCGCGTCGCTCAGCTGCTGCGACTGCGAGCCCGCCTCGCGGCGCAGCGCCTCGCGCGCCTGCTCGAGCGAGCGATCCATCTGCTCGCCGTCGCCCCGGTCGCGCGCCTCGGCGGCGTTGCCCATCTCGTTGCCGGTCCGCGGGGTGTGCTCCTGCAAGCGTTCTTGCGCCTGCCGGAGCGCCTCGCTGGTCTCGCGGCTCGGGACCTCGGGGCTCTCGTCGGTGCGGTGCATCGCCGCGAGCGCGCGGTCTAGCCGATCGGCCGCCTCGCGCAGGCGATCGCCAGCCGTCTCCGACTGCTCGCGGTTGCGCTCGCGCGCCTCCGCGTCCGCGCGGCGCTGCTCGTCGGTGCGGTTGGCCTCCCAGCTCCGCTCCTGTCGCGCGAGCTCGAGCGCCTCCATCTGCTGTCGCTGCGCCTCTTGCTGGAGCTGCGCCGTGCGGAACGGATCCGCCTCGGGCCGCGAGGCCTCCTCGCGCCAGCGCTGCATCGCCTCGCGCGCTTCGTCCCACTGCTCCATCAGCCGGCGCGACGCGGTCTCCGGCGGCTCCTGATCGACCGAGGTCGGCAGCGCCGCCGGCTCCGCGCCGTCCTGCTCCTCCGCGCCCGGCTCGTCGGCCTCGCCGGGGCGCGAGCCGTCCTGCCGCTCCGGGTCGATCCCCGCCGCGCGCTCGAGGATCTCCGCGGCCTCCCGGATCGCGTTGGCGCGCTCGTCGGTCGTGCGGTCGCGCCGCTCGGCGAGCTCGTGCTCGAGCGCGTTGATCTCCGCGTCGAGGCGCCGGTCCGGGTTCTCGGCGATGCGCCGGCGAAGCTCCTCGGCGGCCGCCGCGATCTCCTCTTCGGTGCGCGGCTCTTCGTTCGTGATCGGCTCGTCTTCCGCCGCGAGCCAGCCCTCGAGCTCGGGCCACACGTACGCGATCGGGATCGCGACGCCGAGCGCCACCACCGCCGCCATCGCGTAGCGCCCCGCGCGGTACTCGGGCCGCGGCGGCGCGGGCACCGCCGTCACCTCGTCGAGGAAGCTCTTGGCCTCCCTGATCTGCAGGAGGTGGAGCTTGGGCGGGTCGGCCTCGCGCGAGAACTGGAGCGCCGTCGAGAAGCGGTCCTTCGCGTCGAGGAGCCGATCGAGCACCAGCGCCGCGTCGAGCGGGTCGTGCCACCGGCGCCGGAGCTCCCACGCGAGCGCCGCGACGAAGGCGATCCCCGACGCCGCGGCGGCGTACACGAGCGGCTGGCCCAGCACCCGCAGCCCGAGCGCGACGGGCGCCCCCGCGGCGAGCGCCGCGCCCAGGCCGCAGAGGATCGCGTCCGAGAGGACGTGGCGGTTCAGGCGCCCCCGCACCCCCTCGATGGCGCCGCCGATCGATGCGGGCAGCGCGACTTCGGTGTTCGTCTGGCTCACGGCACTCCTTCGCTTCCGCCGAAGGAGTGCCCGCGACGCCCCGTTTCGTGACCGCGCGTGTCGTCCCGCCTGCTCACGTCGGTGCTACTGACGGCTGGAGCCTCGGAATGTTTCCCACGTCGCATCGTCCTACGCTCCCCCGTCGCTCCGGCTCCCCTGCTCGAACCGCGCGGAGGGGGAGTCCTTGGGGACGCCCATCGTACGCTCCCTCGATGCGACGCGTGCTCACGACCATCGCGCTCGGCATGGCGCTCGGCGCGGGCGCCGAGGCCTCGGCGGGCCTCGCGCTGCACCTCGACGGCGTGCGCCTCGAGAGGCTCGACTCGTTCCAGCTCGTCCACGTGGAGGCGCGGTGGGTGAACACCACCGGCGCGCCGATCGACGCGTACACCAACTTCGGCGGGGTCTTCGACGGCCTCGAGCTGGTGATCGAGGACCGCGCGGGCCGCGAGGTGCGGCGCGTCCACTACACGCATCATCAGTCCCCGTGCGCCGAGCACCGTCTCGTGCCGCTCGCGGCCGGCGTCACGCGCCGTTCGATCGGCTTCCCGCTCGAGACCCCGCTGCCCCGCGGCGTCTACCGCGTGCGGCTCGAGGGCGAGCTCGCCGGGAGCCCCGCGCATCGGGGCTTCTCGAGCCGCACCCGCACGCTGCGGGCCCGCTGACCGCGGTTACTCGTCGATTTCGGGGTGCGGGACGTAGTCGACGATCGTGTCGCGCGACGGACGCTCGACGCTCGTCCGCGTGTCCTCGACGGTGATCGCGGGGGGCGGCGCGCTCGGCGTGCGCATCGGGCCCAGCCCCGCGAGCCGCGCAGACTGCTCGGACGCGACGCCGCGCACGATCTCGCGCAGCGCGTCGCCCGGCTGCTCGAGCCCCGCGCGCGCGCACGCGGTGCGGATGCGCGCGGCGATCTCCGCGGCGCGCGCGGGGCGCTCCGCGACCGGACGCGCCAGCGCCGCGTCGATCGCGGCGGCCGCGTCGGGCGGGACCTCCGGCCGCAGCTCGCGCAGGCGCGGGATGTCGCCATGCAAGATCTTTTGCAGTGTGCTCGATGGCGTCGCGGACGCGAAGAGGCGGACGCCGGTGAGGAGCTCGAACGCCACGATCCCGAGCGCGAAGACGTCCGAGCGGTGATCGAGCGGGTAGGCGAGCACGTGCTCGGGCGAGCAGTAGCCGAGCTTGCCCTTGAACTTCCCGGTCTCCGTGCGGGTCGTCCGCTGCTCTGCGCGCGCGATGCCGAAGTCGCTCACGCGCACGAACCCGTCGAAACCGAGCAAGAGGTTTTGCGGGCACACGTCGCGATGGACGAGCGCGAGCGGGGTCCCGTCGGCGGCCGTCGCGCAGTGCGCGGCGTCGAGCCCGTCGGCGGCCTGCGCCACGATCTCGAGCGCGGCGTGCACGGGCAGCCCGGTCGGGAAGCGACGCCGCACCTGCGAGAGCGTGGCGCCGAGCACGAGCTCCATCGCCATGAAGAGGATGCCCGTCCCCTCGTCGCGGCCGACGTCCAGCACCGCGACGACGTTCGGGTGCTGGACGCGCGAGGCCATCCGCGCCTCGTCGAGGAACATCGTCACGTAGCGCTCGTCGGCCGCGAGCTCCGGCAGGATCAGCTTGAGCGCGACGCGCCGCTCGAAGCCGCCGAGGCCCGCGCGACGCGCGACGACGACCCTCGCCATGCCCCCTTCGGCGAGCTGCTCGAGGGGCTCGTAGGGTCCGACCCTCGGCGGCAGGCCCGCGTCCATCCAGGCCCGAGCGTAGGCTAGCGCTGGCGAGGGAGGAAGTGGGGCACGGGGTCGCGCGCCCAGCCGCGCTGGCGCCACTCGAAGTGGAGGTGCGGCGCGGGCGCGAAGCCCGTCTGCCCGACCTCCGCGATCACCTGCCCGCGCTCGACGCGCTGGCCCGCGAACACGTGGATGGCGCGGCAGTGCGCGTAGAAGGTGGTGTGGCCCTCGAAGTGGAGGAGCATCAGCGCGTTGCCGAAGCCGGTGAGCTGGTTGTCGGCGAACACCACGAGCCCGCCGCGCGCCGCGGCGATCGGCGCGCCCTCTTCGGCGCCGATGTCGACGCCCCAGTGCCGCCGGTCCGCGAGCGAGCCCGTGCGGGTGCGGCCGAAGCCGCGGCCGAGGTGCCCGCTCGCGACGGGGAAGGTCAGGCGCTCGTCGGGGTCGAGGCCCGCGACCGCCTCGAGCCACTCGTCGAAGGGGCGCGCGTGCATGAGCTGGAGCGCCGTCGCGCGGTGCCCGAGCCCGAGCCGCCGCGCGAGCTCCGCGGCGGGCCCGTGCGGCTCGGCGATCCGGCGCGCGCCCTGGCAGCGATCGCGATAGCCGCCGCGCGTCTGGCACTCGGGCGGCATGCGCCGGCGCCACCGCTCGGGCGTGAGCGGCCAGTCCGCGGTGGTGTCCTGCCGCCACCGCTCGGGCACGCGCGACGCGAGGTCGACGACCGCCGGATCGTCGGTCGGATCCGCGCCCGCCGGCGCCGCAACCGCGAGCGCCAGGACCACCGAGACCACGAGCGGGAGCGCACGCCGCATCGCGCTCACGCTAGACGATCTCTCCGCTTCCCGTCACCTTCCCGCGGTGCAGAGCGACTTCGATCGGGTCGGCGGCGAGCCGGTCCTGCGCGCGATCGTGGCCGAGTTCGTCGACCGCGTGTTCGGCGACGCGATGATCGGCTTCATGTTCCGGCGCGCGAGCCGCGAGCGGCTCCGCGAGATGGAGTACCAGCACGCGGCCGAGCACCTCGGCGGGCCGGTCGCGTACGCGGGCCGCGGCCTGCGCGAGGCGCACGCGGCCCATCGGATCATGGGCGGCCAGTTCGAGCGCCGGAAGAAGATCCTCTCGGACGTGCTCGTACGACACGGGGTCGACGAGGCGGTGCGCGCGCGCTGGCTCGCGCACGTCGAGTCGCTTCGCGGGCTCGTAACAGGTGACGCCGGCTCCGAGTGCCGGTGAGCGTAACGTTACGCTCCGCATCCCAGAAATACCGGGCTCTCAGGGCACCTGCGCACGCTTCGTACACTGGCACGGCGGCTGCGATGAGGGAGGCCATGACCCAACCCGCCATCGAGATCGTCGCCAGCTGGGACGGCAACGTCCTTCAGACCCTCCGCCACACGAATCCTGCGCAGTCCGTGCGCGTCGGTCCCTCCGCCGCGTGCTGGTTCGCGCTGCCCGAGGAGATCCTCGCGGCCGACCACGAGCTGATCGTCGCGCAGAACGGCGGGTGGTTGCTCGTGGTGCCCGAGGGCGCGTCGGTGCGCGTCGCGAAGGACGGCCAGCCCGTCGAGACGAGCGAGCGCCACGTCGCGCTCGCGGCCGGGACGAGCGCCGAGGTCCGCATCGGGGCGTTCTCGCTCTTCGTGCGCCCGTGCACCGCGGTGCTCGAGGCGACCCCGCGCACGACCCGCCGGTACGGCTGGACGCGCTGGCTCGCGGTCGCCGCGGTGCTCCACGGCCTCGTGCTCGGCATGTTCGCGATGAGCCCGCCGAACGTCGCCGCGCTCAACGCGGGTGACCGCCCGGACCCGAGCCGGTACATCGACGTCTCGGTCGACGCGCTCGCGCACCAGGACGAGCCCCCGACCCCGGCGCCGTCGCACTCGAGCGATCCGAGCGGTGGGCCGAGCGCCCCGGCGGGGGAGCAGGGCGGCGAGGACGACCGCATCGCGGAGTCCGGCACGCCGGCGCCCTCGCGCCCCGGCCGCCGCCCCGAGCGCAGCGTCCCGATCTTCGTGACCGCGGACGACATCGACGACCTCGGCGCGATCGCGGCGGTGCGCGCGCTCAGCTGGGGCGACGACTCCTCGCCCTACACCGCGGGCAACGAGCGCCCCGGCGACGGCGGGCTCTCCGACGCGGCCCGGCTGCTCATGCCGCGCGGCCCGAGCTGGGGCCCGATGGACATGACCTCGACCGGCGTCGGCACCTGCAACCCCGCCGTCGAGGACTGCACCACCGGGATGATCGACACGGGTGACCTCCAGACGAACGACGACTCGCCGAACCCCGGCTGGAACCCCGGCCCCCGCCCGCGCCGCACCCCGCCCCAGCCCGGCCCGACCTTCACCTCGGGTCCGCTCAGCCGCGAGCAGGTCCGCCGCACCGTGCGCCAGCACATCAACGAGGTCCGCTACTGCTACGAGCAGGGCCTGCAGAGCCGCCCGGAGCTCGAGGGTCGCGTCGCCGTGAGCTTCATCATCACCCCGTCGGGCATCGTGCAGGCCGCGAACGTGGCGAGCGACAGCACGGGCTCGAACCAGGTCTCGAGCTGTGTGCAGAGCGCGGTCCGCCGCTGGACCTTCCCGAGCGCCGAGGGCGTCACCGGCGTGACCTACCCCTTCGTGTTCCAGTCCACGAACTGACCTCGAGAGAGCAAGCCGACCCGCGGAGGCCGCCCGAGCGATCGGGCGGCCTTCGCCGCTTCCGTCCGCCTACTTCGTGCCGAACATCCGGTCGCCCGCGTCGCCGAGGCCCGGGAGGATGTAGCCGTGGTCGTTGAGGCGCTCGTCGATCGCGGCCGTGTAGATCGGCACGTCGGGGTGCCTCGCATGGAAGGACGCGATGCCCTCGGGCGCGCAGAGCAAGCAACAGAACTTGACGCTGCGTGGGTTCGTCGCCTTCACGCGCTCGACGGCCGCCGCGGCGCTGTTGCCGGTGGCGAGCATGGGGTCGACCACGATCGCGTCGCGGTCCGCCATGTCGCCCGGGACCTTGAAGTAGTACTCGACGGGCTCGAGCGTCGTCGGGTCGCGGTAGAGCCCGATGTGCGCGATCCGCGCGGACGGGAGGAGCTTCACGATCCCGTTCAGGATCCCGTCCCCCGCGCGCAGGATCGACACGACGACGACCTTCTTGCCCTCGAGCACGGGCGCGTCCATCGGCATGAGCGGCGTCTCGATGCGCTCGGTCGAGAGCGGCATGTCGCGCGTGAGCTCGTAGCCCATCAGCATGCTGATCTCCTCGAGGAGCATCCTGAACTTGGCGACCGAGGTCTCCTTCTTCCGCATGATCGTGAGCTTGTGCTGGACCAGCGGGTGACCGATGACGTGGAGCTCGCTCATGGCGCGGCGACTCTACTTGCGCGCGCGCCTTCGCACCACCGCGAGCGCGAGGAGGAGGAGCGCCCCGGTGGACGAGCGCGACGGCGGCGCGGCGCGGCACGCGCACCCGTCGGGCGGCGGCGGCGGCGGGCCCCCGTCCGCGCCCGCGTCGAGCGACGGGGCGCTCGCGTCGTCCGGAGGTGCGCCCGCGTCGGGCGCGGGGCAGGGGCCCAGGCCCTCGGTGCGAAGGGTGAGCGCGGCCCAGCCCTTGGGCTTCCACACGTAGACGTCCATCGGGTCCGCGACCGCGCGCGCGACCACGAGGAGCTGCCGGTCCGCGCCGCTCGCGTCCGCGCCGAGGCAGAGCTCGAGCGCGTCGCCCTCCGCGCGCGCGAGCTCCTCGCCGTCGAGGAACGCCGCGATCGACTCGATCCCGCGCGAAGACGGATCGGTCGCCCCGAGCACGACGCGCGTCGGACCGCGCAGCGCCTCGCCCTCGCTCACGCCCTCGATCGCCAGCACCGGGCGCCGCGCGTACGGCGCGGCCATCGGGTCGCCGAGCACGAGGTTCTGCCAGTACGCGTTCGGCAGCATCGAGAGGAACGCCTCGGCGAGCGTGGCCCCGAGCACGTACTCGACGAGGAAGCGCCGGTGCGGGAAGCAGCCGTTGAGCGGCTCGGCCACCGTGCCGTGCACGCCGGCGACGCCGCGCTCGACCCAGCGCGCGATCGAGACCTGGCTCTCTTCGCCGCTCGCCCGGAAGTTCTGCGGCACCGCGCCGAAGCTCGTGAGGTTGTCGACGATCGCGCCGGGGAGGAACGCGTTGCCCTCGATCGTCGCTCCGATCGAGGCGGTGCCCGTGACGAAGCTCGAGAGCGTCCGGCCCGTGAGGTCCGCGTCGAAGGGCACGCGCGTCGCCGTGAAGCCGAGGTCCGTGAGGTCCGCGATCACGCGGTCGTACTGGCCGTCGAGCGCGCCGCGCGCCGGATCGGCGCCGTTCATGAAGAGCATCTCGCCGGTCGCCGGCGCCATCGCCTCGGCCTCGAGCGCGCTGTCGAGCAGGCCCTCCGCGTCCTCGTAGCTCCGCGCGTGGAGCATGGTGACGAGGATCGGGCGCCACTCGACGCCGGCCCGGGTCGTGGTCCAGCCGGGCTCGAACGGGAAGCCGCGGTAGGGGTTGTCCCACGCCGGCGCGTAGCACGGCGAGGTGCCGCACATCGCGTCGATCCCTGGCGCGGCGCCGAGCAGCGGCGCGCCGTCGCGCGTGCTCTCCCAGAGCGCGAGCGCGGCCGCGAGGGAGACCGCCTCCTGGCGGGCCCCGACGGGGATCCGCACGCGGAGCGGCACTCCCCGGATCACCACCGCGGCCTCGATCCGCGCGCGCACGCCGGGCGTCGCGTCGAGGCAGGCACGCAGCGGCCCGAGCACGCTCGCCTCGAAGTCGGCGAGGTCGAGGTCCTCGACGTCCATCACATCGAGCAAACAGACTTGCGCCGCGGGGACCGCGCGGGCCGCGGCGTAGCGGCGCGCGAGGGCGACGGACTCGGGGACGTTCGCGTTGGCGACGACGACCGTGGTGTCGGGCCCCGGGGTCGCGCGCGCGGGGCTCGCGGCGGCGAGGACGAGCGCGAGCGTCGCGGTGCGCATGGCGCCATCGAAGCGCAAGCGTGGCGCGCCGACAAGGCCTCGCGGCTACACTCGCGGCCATGAGGATCGCCTGGCTCGTGCTCGCGCTCGCGGGGTGCTCGGGGACCGGGGCGCCGCCCGTCGCGCACGACACACCCCCGCCCGGGACGGAGGCGCCCGTCGCGTTCAGCGACGAGGACCCCGCGCGCCTCGTGTTCGCGCACCGCATCGACGACGCGGAGACGTGGGGCCGCCTCGCGGCGCGGCCCGAGAACCAGGTCGTCGCGCGGACCGAGGTCGTGAAGTTCGTGATCGACACGCGCGACCAGAACCGCCTCTGGCTCTTCGACACGACGCGCTGGGACATCCACTACCACTTCACGCGCGATCACCTGCGCCCCGAGGAGTACCGCGGGCTCTCGAACTACGACGCGCACCGCCGCTTCAACCAGGTCGAGTACCGCAGCGCGGACCGGCGCTACGTGTGCGGCTCGCTCGTCCACTACCTCGACGCCGACCAGTGGACCTTCGAGATGATCGCGGGTGACGAGCTCGAGGGGGAGCGCGTGCTCGCCGCGTTCGAGCTCGTGCGCGACGCGACGTTCTTCGGCGAGCGCCTGCGCTACCGGCCCGTCTCCGCGCTCCACGAGGAGCGGACCGCGGGCGTGCGCGATCGGTTGCCCACGATCGGGGCGCAGGAGGTGTTCGGCGGGATCCGCTACCAGCCGCTCACCCACGGCGTCGCGTTCGGGACGCTCCGCTTCGTGCGCGGCCGGCTCGACGCCGCGAGCGTGCGGCCCGACCACATCCTCGTGCTCGAGGATCTGCCCGACGAGATCCCGGTCGCGTCCGGGGTGCTCAGCCAAGAGCTCCAGGCGCCGCTCGGGCACCTCGCGATCCTCTGCGCGACGCGCGGCACGCCGAACGCGGGCCTGCGCGACGCGCTGAGCGATCCGCGGCTCGTCGCGCTGGACGGGCAGCTCGTGCGCCTCGAGATCGAGACGCAGGACTTCACGATCCGGCCCGCGACGCACGCGGAGGCGGACGCGGCGTGGGCCAACCGCCGGCCTGCGCGCACGCTCGCGCCGCGGATCGATCCGAGCGACACGGGGCTGCCCGAGCTCTGCGCGCTCGACTACGAGGACGTGTCCACCGTCGGCGCGAAGGCCGCGCAGCTCGGCGAGGCGTGCGGCATGGGCCCGCCGATCGTCACGCCCGGCGGGTTCGCGATCCCGTTCTTCCACTACCTCCGCCACCTCGAGCGGAGCGGCGTCGGGCCGGGCATCCCGCAGATGCTCGACGACGTGGCGTTCCGCTCCGACGCGCACGTGCGCGAGCAGCGGCTCCTCGAGCTGCGCACCGTGATCGAGCGCGCGAGCGTCGATCCGGCGTTCCTGCGCGCGCTCGCCTCGCGGATCCGCGCGTTCCCCGGCGAGCCGCGCGTGATCCTGCGCTCGAGCACGAACGCCGAGGACCTCCCGGGCTTCACCGGCGCGGGCCTCTACCGCTCGCTCGTGATCGCGGGCGACGCCGACGAGGCCGCGATCGCGACCGCGCTCCGGCAGGTGTGGGCGAGCACGTGGCTCCAGGGCGCGTACGAGGAGCGCGAGTGGTATCGGATCGATCACCGCCGCGTCGCGATGGCCGTGCTGGTCCAGCCCTTCGTCGACGGCGCGGCCGCGAACGGCGTCGCGATCACCGCGAACCCCTACTACCAGAACCGCCCCGGCTTCTTCGTGAACGCGCAGGTGCTCGGCGGCTCGGTGACCGGCGCGGGGGGCGAGGAGATCCCCGAGCAGCACCTGATCTACACCTACCAGGGGATCGAGGCGGAGCTCGTGTCGCGCTCGTCGCGCAACGGCGGCGCGCCCATCCTCGGGGACGCGGAGATCCACGGGCTCGCGGAGGTCCTCCAAGCGCTCCACGATCACTTCACGCCGCGCTGGGGCGACCGCGTCGGGCACGTGCCCGAGGGCTCGCTCGCGCAGATCGCCGCCGACGTGGAGTTCCTGATCGCCGGCGCGGACCGGCACGTGGTGATCCTCCAGGCGCGGCCCTTCGTGGTCGTGTACGGGCCAGGGCAGCAGTGAGCAAGAGACTTTGCGTGTACTGCGGCTCGGGGCTCGGGCGGCGGCCCGTCTACGCGGAGGCCGCCGCGGAGGTCGGCCGCGCGCTGGCGCGCCGCGGGGTGGGCCTGGTGTACGGGGGCGCGGCCATCGGGACGATGGGGATCGTCGCGGACGCGGCGCTCGCGGGGGGCGCGGCGGTGATCGGCGTGGTCCCGCGCGTCCTCGAGGCGCGCGAGATCGCGCACCAAGGCCTGACCGAGCTCCACGTCGTCGACGGGATGCACGCGCGCAAGGCGAAGATGACCGAGCTGAGCGACGCGTTCCTCGCGCTCCCCGGCGGCTACGGCACGCTCGACGAGCTCTTCGAGGCGCTCACGTGGTCGCAGCTCGGCATCCACGATCACCCCGTCGGGCTCTGGAACGTGCAAGACTATTGGACACCGCTGATCGCGCTCCTCGACGCGATGGTCGCGGAGGGGTTCCTGCAGGCGTCGAACCGTGCGCGCCTCCTCGAAGGCGACGCGCTCGAGCCGCTGCTCGATCGGCTCCTCGCCTAGCTACAGGCCGCCCGCGCAGCTCTCACCGAGGCGCGCGGTGATTCGCGCGAGCACGTCGTCCATCGGATCGCTGAGGTCCGCCTGGCACAGCGAGCCCACGACGCCCGTGCCGCCGCGGGCCTGGATCGCCTGCGCGGTGCGCACGATCCGCCGCGGCGGGAAGGAGACGCCGAGCCCCGGGACGTTGCACGACGGGACGAGCCGGTTGGGCATCGCCGGATCGACGGTCTCGGCCATGCGCGGGTCCGCGAGGATCCCCGCGTAGTCGGGCGTGCCGCCGCTCGCGCCGATCAGGTCCGCGGGGACGCCGACGATCGCCGCAAAGATCAGGTCCCGCGGATCGCTGCGCGTCGCGAGGAGGCCGTCCGCGTAGCGCGTCAGCGGGTGGAGCGCGCCCGGGTGCGCGAAGCAGCGCAGGTTCAGGTCGGTCCCGCCGTAGGTCGCGCTCGACGGATTGAAGAGGTCCGGGTCGATCGCCGAGCAGTCGTTCTCGTCGGTGAGCACCACCGTGACGAGCACCGAGTCGTCGCGCAGGAACCCCGTGTTCGCGCCGTCGGCGTGGCCGCTCGTGCCGTCGTGGAAGGTGATCGGGGCGCTCGAGCGCGTGGTGGCCTTGAGCACGGCCTCGAGCTGCTGCTCGAAGCCGCAGCCGCCGGTACCCGCCGACGCGACGCAGGAGAAGTCCGCGGCCACCGCGGCGGGGTCGCCGCTCGCCGGATCGAACGAGAGGAACGGCGGGTACGTCGCCCTGCAGCCCGCCATCCCCGTGTTGCCCGTCGTGCGCAGGATCCCGTCGTCGCCGAAGTCGGAGCGCGCGCACGTCGGGACGGTGAAGCCGCCGGTCCCCATGTCCGGCGTGATCACGCCGAGGTGGAGGTCGCGCACGGGCGCCGCGTCGGGCGTTCCGTCGCCGGCGAGGTCGCCGGTCGCGAGGACACGCACCATCCGGGGCAGCTCGGCGACGAGCGCCGCCTGCTCCTCCGCCATCGAGTTCGAGGTGTCGACGAGGAACAGCACGTCGACGCGCGAGCCCGCGGCCTCGCAGCAGACGCCGCCGACGCAGTCGAGCGCGGACGGACACGGGTTGTCGCAGCGGCCGCAGTGCGCCGCGTTGGTCTCGAGGTCCACGCACGAGCCGCCGCACGTCGCGGCGCACGCGCACGCGCCACTCTCGCACGACTCGCCGATCGCGCAGCCGAGGTCGGAGCCGCGCCCCTCGTCGATCGCCCCGTCACAGTCCTCGTCGGTTCCGTCGCACGTCTCGGTCGTCGGCGTGCAGCAGCTCCCCGCCGCGCAGCGCTCGTCGAGCTCGCACGCCATGCCGCAGCCGCCGCAGTTCGCGGGGTCGCTCTCCACGTCGACGCAGCGACCGCCGCACATCCGGCCCATCGGGCACGTGCACGAGCCCTCGTCGCAGAGCTCGCCCTCGCCGCAGCCGATGGTCGCGGGGTCGCCCTCGTCGATGCGCGCGTCGCAGTCGTCGTCGTCGCCGTCGCAGGTCTCGCCGGCGGCCTCGCACGCGCAGACCATGCGGGCGCCGAACGCCCCGCAGGCCCACCCCGCGGTGCAGTCGGTCGTCGCGGTGCACTCCTCGGAGCACACCCCCGTCCCGAAGCCCGTCGGGAAGCAGATCCCGCTCGCGCACTCGTCGCCGCCGACGCAGGGCTCGCCGAGCTGGGCGCCGGGCGCGCCCCCGTCCGCCCCGGCGTCGGTCCCCTCGCCCGCGTCCGTCCCGGCGTCGGTGCCGCCGCCCGCGTCGGTCCCGCCGGGCCCCGCGTCGGTCGGTCCCTCGGGATCGCACGCCCACAGCGAGAGCGTGGCGAGCACCGCAAACCATCGCATCGAAGTCATCGAAGAGGCCTCCACCCGGAGAGAGTCGTCCGGAACGGTCACGTTTTCCAGGTTCCGCGTGGACGCCAGCCGAGCACCCCCGCGCCGACGAGCTCCCGGAGCCAGCTCGGCTCGAGCGCGGCCGGGCCCGCGGCCCCGCGGACGGCGTCGACCGCGGCGGCGATCTCCCTCGGCACCGGGACCACCGACACCGCGTCCTCGAAGCCGACCACGAGGAGCGTCGAGGGCCCCGGCGCGGGCGCGCCGCCCTCCGCGTGGGCCCGCAAGACGTCGTGCGTGGTCTCGAGGCGCTGTACGGCGCGGTGCGCGAACACCTCGCCGTCCTCGAGCGCGTCGGGCAGCTCGGCCTCGGGGGTCGCGAGCCACTCGATCGCGTCGTCCCGCTCCGCGCCGACGATCGCGGCCTCGAGGCGCGCGAGCTCGACGATCCCGGGATCCGACCCGGACGCGTCGAGGAGCTCGTACGCGCGAACGGCGAGCGGGCCGCGCTCGAGGAGCGCCGGATCGGCCGCGAGCCGCGCGGCGAGCTCCGGGACGAGCGCGCTCGTGCGCGGGAGCGCGTGCGCCAGGCCCTCGGCCAGCTGCGCGACGGCGCGGCCCTCGGGCGAGCCGTCCGCGAGCACGAGCAAGGCCCCCTCCCGGCCGACCGCGCGGGGGAGCTCGGCGCGCAGCACGTCGGGATCGTCGAGCCCGAGGAGCGGCTCGAGGTCCGCCTCGACGCCCTCGCCGAGGTGCGCCGCCCGGAGCAGCAGGTCGAGCGCCACCTGGCGGCGCGCGAGCGCGGGCTCGGGCCGCGCATCGAGCTCGCCGAAGAGCAGCCGATCCAAGAGCGCCTCGATCGCCTCGCGGTAGTCCTCGATCCGCTCGACGCCCCGGCCGTCGAGGACGCGCTCGATCGCGGGCTGGCGCAGGCGCTC
>JAYRVK010000789.1:0-2736 GCA_041918555.1 Sandaracinaceae bacterium | reverse complement strand
TCGTTGCCGACCACTCGCACCACGGGGATGTGGGAACCAGCCCAGTCGCGTTCTTCGAGGATTTCGTAGCCGTTGATCTTGCACCACTTGACCTTCTTGCGGTCGGAGGGGCGCTGGCCCTCGCCGTCGCGGGTGTGCCGCGCGGCACGGCGGACGTGGACCTGAACGTGTTCGTGGAGGAGGAAGAGGTCTCGCGCGTGCTCGAGCTCCTCGCGCGCCTGGGCATCGAGGCCCCCCGCGAGGCCGCCCTCGAGCGCGCGCGACGCGACGGGATGTTCGTCGGGCGCTGGGATGGGATGCGGATCGACGTGTTCCTGCCGAGCATCGACTTCGCGCGCGAGGCCGAGCGCACGCGGGTGCGCATCACGGATGCGTCCGGTTGGTCGGGGTGGTTCCTCTCGGCCGAGGCGCTGACGGTGTTCAAGCTCCTGTTCTTCCGGGGCAAGGACCTGGTCGACCTGGAGCGACTGGTGGCCGTGGCCGGGGCTCGACTCGATCACGCCTACGTGCGGCGCTGGATCGTCGAGCTGATGGGCGAGGACGACGAGCGCGTGCAGCGCTGGGACCTCATCGTCGAGCGCTTCGGTCCACCCGGGTGACCCACCGGGCTCACGGCGCGGCGCAGTCGCTCGGTGCGGCCTCGGGCGCGCTCCACTCGACGCGCTCGCCGAGTAGATCGAGCGACCACGCCTCGCCCGACGACCCCGCGTCGAGGACGAGCCACGCGCGGCGGCCGGTGTCCACGATGTTTGCGTGCTCGATGCGGAGCCAGAGCGCCTGACGCAGGATCGGCTCGGCGCCGCGCTTGACCTGCACGTGTCCAGGCAGCCCCGGGCAGCCATCCTCCTCCGGGCCGTAGAGGACGCGCACCGTCCAGCCCTCGCCCGACCACGCGCGGCCGCCGCCGGGGATCTCCTCGCGGACCAGGTGCGCGAGGCGCGCGCCGGGCGCCGGCCCGTCGAGGGCGACCACGCCGTCGCACGGGGCCACGACGCGCGCGCCGCCGGGCGCGGGCGCGATCTCCCCGGCCTCGCACCCGCGCTCCGGCCCGACGAGCGTGATGGCGCGCGGCGGGGGGCCCTCGAACAGCGCGCGGCCCTCGATGAGCCCGAGCGGGCGTGCCTCGGGCGGCTCGGCCGGCGGCGCGCCGGGACCCGCGCACGCCGCGAGGGCCACCGCGAAACTCAAGGCTGAGCTACGCTGACGCGCCATGACGTCCCTCCCGTTCCTCCGCCCGAGCCGCGCGCCGCGATCGGACAAGCGCCTGCTCGCCGTGTTCGACGGCGGCGACGCGCCCGGCTACTCGTCGGTCGCCGTCGCGATCACCGAGGAGGCCTCCCGCTACGGCTACGAGCTGTGGGCCGCGACCGAGGGGTTCCGCTCGCTCACCTCCGACGCGACGGCCGAGCTCCACTTCGAGCGCCTCACCGTTCATCGCAAGGAACGTTACCAGCTCCTCGCCGCGGGGATCCCCGCCCGCTCGATGGGGCGAAGGGTGCAGGACGCGGGCAGCGACTTCCGGTCCGAGCGCTACCTCGGCTTCCACGCGAGGGAGAAGCGCGAGGAGGCGGTTCAGACGCTGCGGCAGCAGGGCTTCACGCACGTGATCTGCGTCGGCGGCAACGGGACCCTCGAGGGCGCCAAGGCCTGGCTCGACGCGTTCGGGGACGAGCGCCCGACGATGGGCTTCATCAACGTCTCGATCGACAACGACGTCGCCAGCGACCGCGCGATCGGGTTCCTCACCGGCGTCGAGGCGGGCTCCACGATCGCGCGCGGGCTCTACGAGGACGCCTACACGCACAAGCGCATCTACCTCCTCGAGATGATGGGCAACCGCTCCGGCCGCCACGCGCTCCACTGCGGCGTCGCGGCGCGCGCGCACCTGATCGTCTTGCCGTTCTTCCACTTCCCGGCGCCGGTGCTCGAGGAGCTCGCGGCCGCGCTCTCGAGCGCGGAGATGGCGCTCGTGGTGGTCGCCGAGGGCTACGGCCGCGAGGCCCGCGACGCGCAGCCCGACAAGCCCTCGGCCAGCCACTGGCTCAAGCGCCAGCTCGAGCAGTTCGGCCTGCGCGACCGGCCGCACAAGCGCGTCATCGCGGAGCCCTTCTCGCGCTACCTGCGGGGCGTGCGGCCGGGCTTCGCCGACATCTCGGGCGCGTACCTCAAGACGTCGCTCCTCTTCCAGGCGTTCGAGCGCGGCACGACCGAGATCATGCCGTACATCCTCGGCGCGCAGGACGTGGGGATCCGGTCGTTCGCCGAGATCGCGCGCGAGGACCGGGTCGAGCGCTCGTTCCTGCCGCTCCTCGATCGCTTCGGCGTCCCGGGCTTCCGCGAGTGGGTCGCCGCGAACTTCACGACCGACGACAAGACGATGTGATGTCTTCAACGACGCTCGTCGGGATCGCACGAGCCGCGGTGGCGGTGCGGCTGGCCGGGGCAGGTCATCGACGCGGTGAACGTCTCGCCGCCGCACGAGCAGAAGTACTGCGTGTCCGCGATGCAGCGCTCGCGCGGCCGGCCGCAGTGCCAGTCGGACGTGCAGCCCTCGTCGCCGAGGCAGACCTGGCCGCGCGGGCAGTCTCGATTGCGAACACACACCCGCGGACCCTCGGGCTCGACGGGCGCGGGCGCCGGCGCGGGCGCGGGCGCGCGCACGCCGGCGTCGGCCGGCGCGACGGCGCCGATCCCCGCGTCGAGGTCGGGCGGCGGCTCGTCGCCCGGGCAGAACCC
>JAYRVK010000788.1:0-6164 GCA_041918555.1 Sandaracinaceae bacterium | reverse complement strand
GGGCGGTGGCGCGGCGCGCGAGGTCCGCACGGCCGGCGACACCGGCCAGGCCGAGGTGTGCACCCTGGGCTACACCGAGCTGTGGGTCGACGCGTGGGCCGACGACGGCGCGTGGGGCCGCGTCGCCACCTGGATCGAGGGGCCGATCGACCTCGACGACCCGAGCGCTCCCGCGCCGCCGGTCACCGTCGAGGTGGTGCTCGTGACGACCCCGGCGGTGGTCGGCCGCGTGATCGACGCCCGCGGCGCGCCGGTCGCCGGGGTGCGCGTCGAGCTCGTCGACCACTGGGGCGGCGACGAGCGCGAGTGCCGATCCCCGCGGACCCTCGACGTGACCGGCCGCGAGGAGTGGCGCAGCGACGCGGACGGCCGCTTCGAGCTGCCGATCGGGGTGCTGGGCTACTTCCGCGTCTGCGCGGCCACGGCGGGCTACGTCCCGATCGGCTCGGCGCCCTTTCCCGCACGCCCCGGCGGGCGCACCGAGGTGGAGCTCGTCCTCGCGCCCGCGGTGGAGCTGCGTGGGCTCGTGACGCACCGAGGCCGGCCGCTCCCTCTCGCGCACGTCTACGCCGACTGGTCGGGCGGCAGCGCGTACGCTCGCTCCGAGGGCGGGACGTTCGCGTTCGGCGGGCTCCCCGCCGACGCGCGGGTCGACGTCCACGTCGCGGCCGACGGCTTCGTCGCCCAGTCGTTCGCGCAGCTCGCGCCGGGCGAGCATCGCCTCGAGCTCGAGCGCGGCGGGACGCTCGAGCTCGAGGTCGAAGTCGCGCGCGAGCTCGCGACGTGCGACGAGTCGGGCACGCTGCGGCTCGTAGTCCAGGTGCGCGCGCCCGGCGGGGAGCTCCTCGCGCAGCACGGGGCCGACCCACGCGACCCGATCGTGATCCCCGATCTCCCCCCGGGGCGACTGTCCGTGCGGGCGTGGGCCACCGGTGCGTGGGCGGAGGCCGAGGTGGACGTCGGCGCCGCCACGACCGCTCGAGCGCGCCTCCGCCTCGCGCCCGCCAGCGAGCAAGGGGTCTTGCAGGTGTCGGTGACCGGTCGGCGCGACCTCTCGGGGCCCATGCCCGCCGTGCGCGTGATGCGCGACGACGCGCCCGGGACCCATGACGTCCTGCAAGGGGACGAGCACTGCACTGCGCTGCCCCCCGGGCGCTATCGGCTGCACGCGTACACCGACGACCTCGCCGGCGAGGTCGTGGCCGAGGTGCGCGCGGGGCGGCTCACCGAGGTCGCGATCTCCCTCGGCCCGGGCGGGCCGCCCGCGGACGCGGCGTGGTGGGAGCCTTTCGGAGGCCGATTCTGCGAGGTGCCGCTCACGACCGTGCGGGTCGGCGAGCGGACCTACGTCGCCGAGGCGGCGCCGAGCGTCGCGGGGCTGCTCCCGGGAGACGAGCTGCGGTTGCCGGCCGACGCGCCGTACCTCGAGGGCGGGCCCGAGGGCTCGATCGCGCGGCTCGAGGTCCGGCGCGCCGACGGAACGGTCCAACAGGTCGCGGTGGCCCGCACCCGCTGTGAGTGATCGGTCCCCCCTCCGACTTCTTCTCGAACTATCGTCGGCCGGCCTGTCGATCGGCGCGGGGTTCGTTCGACCGGGGAGCGCGGGCGACGCGCTCGTGCGCAAGTCGCTTTGCGCCGAGGGGATCCGCCTCGCCGAGCTCGTGTGCGAGCTCTTGCCCGACGAGGGGGAGCCGCGCGGGCTGCTCGCGCTGATGCTCCTGACCGACGCGCGCCGCGCGGCGCGGGTCGGCGCCCACGGAGAGCTCGTCACGCTCGAGGACCGCGCGAAGATCGAACGGGCGCTGCCGCTCGTGGAGGAGTCGCTGCCCGGCCGCCCGCCGCGGGCGTACGCGCTTCAGGCGGCGATCGCCGCGCTCCACGCCCGGGCGCCGCGGCCCGAGGCCGCGGACTGGCGGCAGATCGCGGCGCTCTACGCGATCCACGTGCGCGTCGGGCCCTCGCCGACGGTGGCGATCACCTCTACGCGCGCCTCGACGATCTGCGCGCGGGCGGCGCGCGCAGCGTCTACGGTGCGGCCTACGTCGACCGTTCGAGCTCGCGCCGAACGAGGTGTCGAGCGGCTACCTCGAGATGCGCAACACCGGCACCGAGCCGTGGCGGCCCGGCGAGACGTTCCTCGGCACCACGGAGCCGCGCGACGGCGCGAGCCCCCTGGCCGCCGCCGGCTGGGTCTCGCCGAGCCGCGCGGCCACGATCGACCGCGAGGTCGCGCCGGGGCAGACCGGGGGAGTACCCGCAGTTCTTCAACCTCGTGCAGGAGGGCGTCGCGTGGTTCGGCGATCCGGGCCAGGGCGGCCCGCCCGACGCGCAGGTCCAGATCCGGGTGACCGTGCTCGACGTGCCCCCGGTCGGCGGCGAGGACGCGGGGCCGCCGCCGCCCCCGCCCGACGCGGCGCTGCCGGCGCCCGATGGTGGCGTCGCGAGCTCGCCGCGCCGCGGGACCGCGCGGCGGACCGGGTGCAGGTTTTCTTGCACCGTGCGCTGCGCTGATGGTGCTCGGGCTCAGGACTCGGCGGAGCCGTACATCGACTCGGCGATCCGGTAGGCGCTGAGCTCGAGCTGCTGGAGCGCCTCGCGGATCGCGATCGCGTCGCCGCCCTCGAGGAGCGAGCGGAGGTTCGACGCGTCGGCGGCCACCGCGTCGAGGATGTCCGCCGCGACGAGCTCCTTGCACTCCTCGACCGCGCGCTCCGAGGTGTAGAGCAAGGCCTCCGCGGAGTTGCGCAGCTCCGCCAGCTCCTTGCGCTTCTCGTCGGCCTCGCGGTAGGCGTCGGCGTCGGCGACCAGCCGGTCGACCTGCTCCTGCGTGAGCCCGCTCGAGGCGACGACGCGCACCTTCTGCTCGCGCCCCGAGCCGAGGTCCTTCGCGGACACGTGCACGATCCCGTCGGCGTCGATCTCGAAGCGCACCTCGATCTCGGGCACCCCGCGCGGCGCGGGCGGGATCGGCGAGAGCTCGAACTTCGCGAGCGTCTTGTTGTCGGTCGACATCTCGCGCTCGCCCTGCAGGACGTGGATCGGCACGAACGGCTGGTTGTCGATCGACGTCGTGAAGATCTCGTGCTCGCTGCAGGGGATCGTCGTGTTGCGCGGGATCAGCCGGTGGAAGATCCCGCCGCCGACCTCGACGCCGAGCGAGAGCGGCGTGACGTCGAGGAGCAGCACCTCCTCCATCTGGCCCGAGAGCGACGCCGCCTGGATCGCGGCGCCGATCGCGACGACCTCGTCCGGGTTCACGCCCTTGTGCGGCTGCCGGCTGAAGAACTCGCTGACCTTGCGCTGGACGAGCGGCATCCGCGTCATCCCGCCCACGAGGATCACGTCCGCGATGTCCGCGTTGGTCACGCCGGCGTCGGCGAGCGCCGTGCGACACGGCCCGAGCGTGCGCTCGACCAGCTCGCCGACGCGGATCTCGAGCTCGGAGCGCTTGATCGTGGTGACGAGGTGCTTGGGCCCGGTCGCGTCGGCGGCGATGAAGGGGAGGTTGATCTCCGTCTCGAGCGCGCTCGAGAGCTCGTGCTTGGCCCGCTCGGCCTGCTCCTTGAGCCGCTGCAGCGCGACCTTGTCCTTGCGCAGATCGAGCCCGGCGTTCTCCGCCATGAACCGCTCCGACAGGAGGTTCACGACCTCCGCGTCGAAGTCCTCTCCCCCGAGGTGGGTGTCGCCGTTGGTCGCGAGCACCTTGAAGACGCCGTCCTGGATCTCGAGGATCGAGATGTCGAAGGTGCCGCCGCCGAGATCGTAGACCGCGACCTTCCCGCCCTTGCTCTGATCGAGCCCGTACGCGAGCGCCGCCGCCGTGGGCTCGTTGATGATGCGCTTGACCTCGAGGCCCGCGATCTTGCCCGCGTCGCGGGTGGCCTGCCGCTGCGCGTCGTCGAAGTACGCGGGCACCGTGATCACCGCCTCGGTGACGGTCTCGCCCAGGTAGGACTCGGCGATCTCCTTCATCGCCTCGAGGATCATCGCCGCGATCTCGGGCGGCGAGTACTCCGCGTCGCCGACCGAGACCCACGCGTCGCCGTTCATCGCTTGGACCACGCGATACGGGACCGCGGCCGCGTGGCGCCGAGCCTCCTCGGACTCGAAGGTGCGGCCCATCATCCGCTTCACCGCGAACACCGTGTTCTCGGGGTTGGTCACCGCCTGGCGCTTGGCGACGGTGCCGACCCGGCGCTCGCCGCCCTTCACGAACGCGACGACCGAGGGTGTCGTCCGCGACCCCTCGGCGTTCGGGATGACGACGGGCTCGCCGTTCTCGAGGAAGGCGACGCACGAATTCGTCGTGCCGAGGTCGATGCCGATGACCTTGCTCATGCGCCCCCCCCCCGGCCGCCGATCACTCGGCCTCGTCCTCCTGGGTCGCGGTGACCTTCGGCTCCGCCACCGCCGGCTTGCGGGCCACCACCACCATCGCGGGCCGGAGCAGCTTGTCCCCGAGCATGTAGGCCGGCTGATACTCCTGGAGCACCGTCCCGGGCACGGCCTCGTCGGTCTCGATCTGCTGGAACGCGTCGTGGAGGCTCGGGTCGAAGCGCTGCCCGACGGAGGCCAGGCGCTTCAGGTCGAGGCGGCTCGCGGTGTCGTCGAAGAGCTTGAGCACCATCTCCACGCCCTCGCGGATCGCCTGCACGTCGGGCTGGGTCTCGATCGCCGCGACCGCCCGCTGGAGGTTGTCGATGACGGGCAGGATCTCGCGCAGGATCGCCTCGCGGCCCCGGCGCTCTGCTTGCTCGACGTCCTTGCGAGAGCGCTTGCGGAAGTTGTCGAAGTCCGCCGCGGTGCGCAGGAGCTGGTCCTTCAGCTTGTCCCGCTCGTCCTCGAGCATCGTGATCGGCGAGATCGCGGCGTCCTCGACCGTCGCGGTCGGGCTCGTGGGCACGTCCTCGGGGGGCCCGCTCTCGTTCTCTTCGGTGGGCTTGTCGCTCACGACCGAGTGTCTCCTCTGGGTGAAGGCGCATCATAACTAGGCGCCGGCCGTTTTGGGATCACGGTTCGTCGTCGTCGTCCTCGTGGCCGCCGTCGAGCACCGCGCTGATCACCTGCGCGGTGAACCCGACGAGGGGAACGAGCTTCCCATAGTCCAGCCGCGTCGGGCCGATGACTCCGACGGTGCCCGCGTTGACGCCGCGGAGCTTGTAGTTGGCGCTGATGAGGCTCATGTCCTCGTCGAGCTCGGTCTCGGAGCCGATGAGGACCTGCACGCCGCCCGCGGCGATGGTCTGATCGAGCAGGCCGATGAGGCGCTCCTTCTCGTCGAACGCCTTGAGGAAGCGGCGGATGGTGTCCGCGTCGCCGAACTCGGGGCGATCGAAGAGCGTGGCGCGCCCCTCGATCACGATGTCGGTGGAGTGGGCGTCGCCCTCGGTGGCGCGCGCGATCATCGAGGCCGCGCGATCGCGCAGGTCGCGCTCGGTGTCGACCTCGGTCACGAGGAGCCGGCGCACCTCCGCGAGCGTGCGGCCCGGGACCTTCTCGGCGAGGTAGTTGTTGAGCCGCTCGAGCTCCGAGGTCGCGAGCGCGTCGGGCGCGCGGATCACGCGGTTCTGGATCGAGCCGCCCTCGCCGATCACCACCGCCAGGAGCTCGCCCGGGCGCAGCTCCATGAACCGGATCTGCGACAGCGGCGCCGTGTCCGCGCGCGGGCGGGTCACCACCGCGGCCACGCCCGTCATCGAGGCGAGCACCGCGCCGGCCTCGCGCGCGAGGTCGTCGATCCCGGGGCGCAGCTCGCGCATGCGCTCGAGCACGGCGGCGCGGTCCTCGCTCGTGACCTCGCGCATCTGGATCAGCGCGTCGACGAACACGCGGAAGCCGCGCTCCGTCGGGACGCGGCCCGCGCTCGTGTGCGGCTGGGTGAGGACGCCCGCGTCGGTGAGGTCCGCCAGCACGTTGCGGATGGTCGCCGGCGAGAGGTTGATCCCGTAGCGCTTCGCGATGCGGCGCGATCCGACCGGCTCTCCGGTCGCGATGTACTCGGAGATGACCGCGTAGAGGATCTTCCGCGCGCGAAACGTCAGCTCGGGCTGCGGGACCGGGTTCTGCACCGCCTCAGAGCACTAGGAAGCCCGGGCTCGGGTGTCAAGCACGGTCTCCCGGTCAGTATCCCTCGGCGCTCATCGCCTCGTCCTCGAAGTCGTAGG
>JAYRVK010000787.1:0-2089 GCA_041918555.1 Sandaracinaceae bacterium | reverse complement strand
GCCCCACACCCGCCCCCCGGGGGCGCCCGGCCACGTCGAGTGGCAGTCGATCCGCGTCGCGCGGCGCGACGGCGACGACGAGCCCGCGTGAACCGCGCTCAGAAGAGGGGGTAGAGGAACGGCGCGAGCGCCGGGGTCTCGAGGGCGACCGCCAGGAGGGTCAGGAGCACCAGCAGGACGACCAGCGGCAAGAGCCACGCGCGGCGCTCCTGGAGCAGGAAGCGCCCGAGCTCGGCGAGCATGCGCAGACGGCGGCGCGACACGTGACGCATCATAGCGCCTGACGAGCCCCGGACCCGTGGCGGCGCGCCGAGCGTGTACTCTTCCCCGGCATGGCGCGCGCGATCCTCGGGGTCTCGGCCCAGTATCACGACGCCGCCGCGTGCCTGCTCGTCGATGGGGCGATCGTCGCGGCCGCCCAGGAGGAGCGCTTCTCGCGGATCAAGCACGACCCGGCGCTGCCCGTGGCGGCGGCGCGCTTCTGCCTCGCGCAGGCCGGCCTCGGGCCGGGCGACCTCGAGGCGGTCGTGTTCTACGAGAAGCCCCTGCTCAAGCTCGACCGGCTCCTGCAGACCCACCTCGCGATCGCTCCCCGCGGGGCCAGGAGCTTCGCGCGCGCCATGCCGCGCTTCTTCCGGGAGCGCCAGTTCTTCGGTGACGATCTCGCGGACGCGCTCGGCACGACCGCGCCCGTCTGGTACGCGGAGCACCACGCCTCGCACGCCGCCAGCGCGTTCTACCCGAGCCCGTTCGAGGAGGCCGCCATCCTGACGCTCGACGGCGTGGGCGAGTGGGCGACGGGGGCGTGGGCGAAGGGGAGCGGGCGGCGCATCGAGCTGCTCGCCGAGCAGCGCTTCCCGCACTCGTTGGGCCTGCTGTACGCGGCGTGTACGGCCTACCTCGGGTTCGAGGTCAACGACGGCGAGTACAAGGTCATGGGCCTCGCGCCGTACGGTGAGCCGCGGTTCGTCGAGCGGATCTTGGGGACCCTCGTCGACGTCGCCGACGACGGGTCGGTGCGCCTCGACCTCCGCTTCCTCGACCTGTTCGACGATCGCGCGATGATCGGGCCGGCCTTCGCCGAGGTCATGGGCGGACCGCCGCGCGCGCGGGGCGCGCCGCTCGAGGATCGCCACCGCGACGTGGCGCGCTCGATCCAGGCCGTGACCGAGGAGATCGTGCTGCGACAAGCGCGCGCCCTGCACGCGCGGACGGGGCTCGATCGTGTGTGCCTCGCCGGAGGGGTCGCGCTCAACGCCGTGGCGAACGGGCGCCTGGTCGCGGAGGGGCCGTTCCGCGAGGTGTGGGTGCAGCCGGCCGCGACCGACGCGGGCGGAGCACTCGGCGCAGCGCTTTGGGCGTGGCACGAGGCGCTCGGACAGGGGCGCACTCCCGGGGTGCCGGATGCGCTCGGCGGCGTGCGGCTCGGGCCCGAATACGCCGACGAGGCGATCGCGCGAGCCCTCGACGCGGCCGGGCTCGCTGCGCGGCGCGCGGGTCCCGAGGACGTCGCCGAGCGGCTGGCGGCCGGACAGGTCGTGGGTCTGTTCGACGGCCGCATGGAGCTCGGCCCGCGCGCGCTCGGCGCGCGCAGCATCCTGGCCGATCCCGTCGAGGCGCGCATGCGCGACGTCCTGAACGACAAGGTCAAGCACCGCGAGCCCTTCCGCCCCTTCGCGCCCGCGGTCTTGGAGGAGGACGCTCCGCACCTGTTCCGGATGGGCCGCGCGCTCCCCTACATGACGGTCGTCGTGCCCGCGACCGACGAGGGCAAGCGGCAAGCGGCGGCGGCCGTGCACGTCGACGGCACGGCGCGCGTCCAGACCGTCTCGGCGACGCCGCGGACGGCGCTGCGCGCGGTCCTCGAGGCTTTCCGCGCGCGCACGGGCCGCAGCGCCCTGCTCAACACGTCCTTCAACCTCGCGGGGGAGCCGATCGTGTGCTCCCCCGAGGACGCGATCTCGACCTTCCTGCGCACCGAGATCGACGCGCTCGCGATCGGCTCCTTCGTCGTGCCGCGCCCGCCCGAGCCCCTCACCATCGCGCCGTCCCCGCCCCCCGTGCGACCGCGCGCTGGCAAACGCGTCGT
>JAYRVK010000786.1:0-4596 GCA_041918555.1 Sandaracinaceae bacterium | reverse complement strand
TCGGCGGCCGGCTCAACGCTCCCGGCGCGCTCGAGCGCGGAGTAGATGTTGAACAGGAGGTCCGGGTGGCGCGTGAGCTCGTACGCGGCGCGGAACTCGGTGGCCGCGCGCTCGTACTCGCCGACGTCGAACGCCTGGGTCCCCGCCTCGAAGTGCGCACGCGCTTCGGGGCTGGCCGTGGCCTCCTGCGCGTTCGCCCCCGAAGGCGCCAGACACGCAAACCCGACGATGAGGGCGGCCCCGCGCACCATTCGTCCGAGGCTATCACTTCCGCAGGCCGTAGGCCTCCATCCACCGGTAGATCTGCTTGCGATCGCGGTCGAAGTGCTTGGCCGTGGCGCGGATGCTCCCCGCGTTCTCGGCCAGCACGCGCTCGAGCTCCTCGCGCGGCGGTCGGCTCATGCGCTCGGCGGGCTCCGAGGGCTCCGAGGGGGCGCGCACGGTCGCCCGCCCCGCGACGTGCATGCGCAGCACGGGGCCGGCCTCGAGATCGCAGCGCAGGCGGTAGACCTCGCGATCGAGCCCGCGGAGGTTCTCGGGCCAGTCGGCGAGCGCCATCGCCTCGATCGCCTCGGCCGTCCACTCGAGCGGCGCGCCGCCCTCCGTCTCGCACCACGCCGCGTCGAGGCGCGCGAGCCACTCGGGGAGATCGCCGCGCCGCTCGGCGAGCGTCGGGAGCGCGATCTCCGCGAGCGCGAGCCGCCCGAACAGGTCGCGGCGGAACCGCCCGTCCGCGACCCGCGCGTCGAGGTCGGGCTGCGTCGCGGCGATCACGCGGACGTCGGTCTTGATGAGCGCGTCGGCGCCGAGCGGCGTGACCTCGCCGGTCTCGAGCGTGCGCAGGAGCTTGGCCTGGACCTCGAGGGGCAGCTCGGCGACCTCGTCGAGGAAGAGCGTGCCGCCGTCCGCGAGCCGGAACGCGCCGTCGCGCGCCTCGGCGGCCCCCGTGAACGCGCCGCGGCGGTGCCCGAAGAGCTGGCTGTCGGCGAGCTCGCGCGTGAGCCCCGCGCAGTTCAGCGCGACGAAGCGCTCGCGACCGCTGAGCCGGTGGATCTCGCGGGCGCAATGTTCCTTGCCGGTTCCAGTCTCCCCGATCAACAGGACGGGGGCGCCGCCGCGGCCGACACGGGCGAGCCGTCGACGCAGGGCGCGCGCCCTCGGCGAGTCTCCCGCGATGCCGTCCCGGTCCACGTCGGGGGCGTCCTCCTCGAGGACCTCGACCGCGCAGATCACCTCGCCGAGGCGCAAGAGGGCCCCGGGCCCCGCGAACCCGCCCTCGGCGCCGAGCGGCTCGCCGTCGAGGAACGAGCCGTTGCGGCTCCCCGCGTCCGCCACCGCGACGCCGACGCCCCGGACGCGCGCGCGAAGGTGCTCGCGCGAGACGCTGCGGTGATCGAGCGAGGGGTGGAAGGTGCGGCCGAGGACGCCCTCGGCACTGCCGGGCAGCTCGATGCGGCCGGCGAGCGCGCGCGGGAACACCACACGCAGGCCTGGGCGAGGGGCGCTCTGGGCCACTCCGTCGCGATCAGGGATCGTCAGCGTGCGCTCGGGGTCGTCGGTCATGCGGGCTCAGTCCAAGGAGATGTTCTGCGAGACGTTCTCGCCCGGCTCTGCCCGGATCGTGAGATCGCGGAACGGGCCCTCGCCTTCGCGCTGCAGTCTGACCCGGATGGTCCCCGCGGGCACCGAGCGGCGGAAGATGGGCGTGTTCCCCGCGTCCTCGCCGTTGAGCCAGACGCGCGCCCATGGGCGCGCGATCAGCGTCAGCGTGGCGGAGCGCGTGTCCTGGATCACCGGGCGCGTCAGGGGCCGTGGGGCCCTGCGTCCTCTCCCGGGCGACGGAGCGGGCTCCGCCGCGAGCGGCGCCTCGACCTCCGGAAGGCTCGGCTCCGGGACGACCTCGGCGACGGGCTCCGGCTCGGGCACCGGCTCCGGCGCGAGCGCGGTCAGCGCGTAGTGGAGCTCCACGCGATCGCCGCGGGCCTCGAATTCGGCCTCGAACGGCTCGTGCGCGGCGAGCACGACGCGCACGCGGTGCGGGCCCTCCGCCACCTCCTCGACGAGCACGGGCGATCGCCCCGCGGCGAGCTGGCCGTCGATCCACACCTCGGCGCCGCCCGGCGACGTGTCGACCCGGATCTGGCTCGTGCCCGGCAGGCTCAGCGCGAAGTAGACGCCCGCCGCGACGGACAGGGCGACGAGGAGCAGGGCCACGCCCATCAGCGCGCGCCCCGGCCCCGGCCGCAGGCCCGCCGGCGGCGTGAGCTGCCCCTCCGCGGGCCGCGAGTCCGTGCGCCGCATCTGGCTGCGGCTCGGCTCCTCGGGGACCTCGATCTCGATCGAGGCCGGCACGTCGGGCTCGATCGGGGTCTCGCGCCCGCGCCGCAGGATCCCATCCTTCTCCGCGATCTGCGCGGCGAAGAGCTGGCGCATCGTCGACGCGAGCTCGGCGCTGCCCGAGGGTTGGCTGCTCGTCGCGAGGAACCGATCGAGATCGCGCGCGAGCTCCGCGGCGGTCGCGTAGCGCTTCGCGACGTCGTGCGCGAGCGCGCGGTCGATGATGCGCTCGAGCTCGGCGGGGAAGCCGGGGACGAGGGAGGTCGGCGAGAGGCGGTAGCCGCTGTAGATGCGGTGGAGCGTCTCGGCGTCGCTCGAGGCGCGGAAGAGCCGGCGGCCGGTCGCGATCTCCCAGAGCACGACGCCGAGGGCGAAGATGTCGCTCCGGCGGTCGAGCGGATCGCCGCGGAGCTGCTCGGGGGACGCGTACGGGAGCTTGCCCTTCACGACGCCGGTCTCGGTGTGGGTGATCCGGCCGGCGGCCTTGGCCACGCCGAAGTCCGTCAACTTCACTTGCCCGTCATAGGTGACGAAGACGTTGTGCGGGGAGACGTCGCGGTGGACGAGGTTCATCGGCCGACCGTCCGCGTCCTTGGCCTCGTGCGCGTGGTGCAGGCCCTCCGCCGCGCGCGCGACGATGTACGCGGCGAGGCCCGCCGGGACGCGCCCCATCGAGACCGAGCACTTCGTGGCGACGCTGGTGAGCGGCTCGCCGTGCAAGTACTCCATCGCGAGGAAGTAGCGGCCGTCGGCCTCGCCGAGGTCGAACACGTGGGCGACGTTCGGGTGCTGGATCGCCGCGGCGATGCGCGCCTCATCGAGGAACATGTTCACGAAGTCCCGGTTCTTCGCGAGCTGGTCGTGGACGCGCTTGATCGCGAACCACTTCTGGAAGCCCGCGGGGCCGCGCGCGCGGGCGAGGAACACGTTCGCCATCCCGCCGTGACCGATCTCGTAGACGAGCTCGTAACGGCCCAGGCGACGGTCACCCTCCTCGACCTTGGACACCTCGAAGGAGGGCCCCGTGCCGATCGGCTCGTGCCTCTCGTCCAGGGATGCTTGGTGTTCTCCAGACACGTTCGTCCTGAGCCTACGAGGTCAGCGGCTCGTGCGCAGCCTGGACTCGATCTGATTCAGCCGGGCGCGCAGGAGCTCGTTGTCCGGCTCCACGTCGACGGCGCTCTTCATGAGGCGCCACGCCTCGCGCCACTGGCCCCCGCGCGCCGCGCTGGCCGCGCGCTCGTAGAACGCCAGGGCCTGCGGCGACTTGATGGGCCCGGCGTCGGTCGCGTCCCGCTCGACCTTCGCGCGGCGATCGTCGAGCTCCGCCCGATCGCGATCGTCCGCGCCGAGCCGCACCCTTCCCAGGCGCAGCAGCCGGTCGTACGCGCGGCGCGAGACCGGGTTGGTGAGGATCTGGTAGGCCTCGCTCCCGCGCCGATAGATCTGCGTCGAGCGCGCGAGCTTGTCGTCGTCGCCGGCGAAGCGGTCGGGGTGGTAGCGCCGCGCGAACCGCCGGAACGCCTCCTTGATCTCGGGCACGTCCGCCTCCGGCTCGAGGCCGAGGAGCGTGTAGTAGTCGAGGAGGTCCAGTCGATCGGTCACCGGCGGTCCTCGGCCTGGATGCGACGGCGCATCGCGTCGATCTCGTCTCCGCTGAGCCCGCCGCGGAGGTTGATGCGCGTGCTCTGCGATCGGCCGCTCGCCGCGTCGCGGGCCTGGACCGCGAGCGTGCCGTCGGCGTCGAGGATGAAGGCCACCTCGATCTGGAGCTCGCCGCGCGCTTTGCGGGGGAGCTTGTCGAGCACGACCTCGCCGAGCGCCTCGTTCTCGCCGAAGGTGTCCGACTCGCCCTGGCAGATGCGAACGGCCACCTCGACCTGATCGTCGCGCGCGGTGCTGAAGATCTTCGTCTGCTCGGTGGGCACCGGCGAGTTCTTCCCGATGAGCTTGCGGCAGAACCCGCCGACGGTCTCGACCGCCAGCGAGTGGGGCGTCACGTCCATCAGGATGGGCGTCTTGGCGACCGGCGCCATCGGCACGACCTCGACCGCGAGCTGCGGCTGCACCGGATTCGGTGGCGCGCGCGGCGGGAGCGCCGCGGGCAGCGGCGGCGCCGGAGCACGCGCCCCGGGTGGTGGGAGCGGCGGCGCCCGGGCGCGCGCCGCCGGGGGGGGCGGCGGGGGAGGCGGCGCGGCCGCGGGGCGCGGTGGCGCGGGCGGCGGAGGCGCGGCGGGCTCGGGCGGCGCCGGCACCGGG
>JAYRVK010000785.1:0-4771 GCA_041918555.1 Sandaracinaceae bacterium | reverse complement strand
GAGAGCGGCGCCGCGAAGCCCTCGGGGAGCTCGAACGCGTAGCGGATCGCCAAGGCGTCGCGCGGCCCCCGCCTGCGATCGAGGACCACCGCGCGGAAGTCCTGCACGTGGTGGAGCACCTGCACGTTCGCGTCGTCGTCGACCGGCGCGGCGACGAAGCGGTGCGCGGTGTCGTCGACCGCTTCCGCGTGCCGCGTGCCCGCCTCGGCCAGCAGCGCCCCTCGCGCGTCGCGGACCTCGACCTCGATCCAGGTGTCCTGGAGATCGAGCGTGCCGCCCGGGAAGCGATGCCCGACGCCGAGGTTGCGCACCACGACGTCGAGCTCGACGCGGCCCGGCGCGAGGCGCGCGCCGTCGGCCGGGCGCTGCGAGCGCCCGCCGCTCCGCGCGGCGGCGACGTCGATGCGCACGACGTCGGCGAGGCGCGCCTGGATCGCCGCGAGCTGCGCGTCGTCGCCGCGCGCCCCCGCGAGCGCGGTGTGGCCGCCGGGCACGCGGTGGGTGTGGATCTGCCCGTCGTCCGTCGCGAAGTCGCGGTCGGACGCGGGCCCGAGGCCCATGTGGCAGCCCTGACAGGTCGCTTGCTCGACGGGCTGGTCCAGGCGGCTCGCGGGGCTCCCGGCGTAGCCCGAGCGACCCCACGCGGTCGGATCGTCGACGCCCGGCAGGTGGTGCGGGTTCTCCATGTGCGGGCCGAGGAAGCCGCGGTGGCAGGTGCCGCAGAGCGCCGCGGTGCGGAGCGGCTCGGGGGTGAGCGCCGCGACGTGCGCCGCGACCTCCTCCTCGCTGGCCGGGTCGGGGATCGGCACCGCCGACGTGCGCAGCGTGTAGCTCGCGTTCCCGTCGGGCCGCGCCTCCTGGATCCCGTGGCAGACCATGCACGTGATGCCGGCGTGCGCGCGCGGATCGCTCGGCTCGACCGGCTCGTCCATCGCGTCGGCGACGAGGAGCAGCGGGTCGTGGCAGCCCCCGCAGAAGCGGCTCGCCTCGGGGCCGCGCTGCGCGCGGATCGCGTCGACGGCCTGCCGGTACCACGGGTTGTCGAACGAAGCGGCCGCGTGCGGGCTCGCGCGCCACGCGGCGTAGACCTCCTCGTGGCACGAGGCGCACGTCTCGACGTCGGCGAGGCGCTCGACGTCGCGCGGATCGTCGGCGACGAGCCGGACCATCGTCTCGGGGTAGATCGCCGCGCCCGCGACGGGCGGCGGGAGGGGCTCGTCCGCCTCGACGGGCGGCTCGCTGGCGGGCTCGTGGACGGACGGCGCGTCTCGGGTCGGGCCGAGCGGCTCCTCGACGGCGCACGCCGCGAGCGAGGGCACGAGCAGGACGAGCACGAGGAGGCGCACCGGCCGGAGCATACGGGCAATCGGACCGCCTCGGCGAACGGAGGTTCCGGCGGCTAAGCTCCCGCCCATGCGGAGGCTCCTTCCGTTCGCGCTCGCGCTCGTGGTGGCGTGCGGCACGTCGGCGCCCGAGGTCGCCGCGCCGGCGCCGACGCGTCCCGTCACGCTCACGATCGTCGGCACCAACGACCTGCACGGCCACGTGTGGGCGCTCCCGATCCTCGCCGGCTACCTCGAGGTCCTTCGCGACGCGCGCGAAGAGGACGGCGCGGTCCTGCTCCTCGACGGAGGGGACATGTTCCAGGGCACGCTCGAGTCGAACCTGCTCGAGGGCGCGCCGGTCGTCGAGGCGTACGCGGCGCTCGGCTACGACGCGGTGACGATCGGGAACCACGAGTTCGACTACGGCCCGGTCGGCGAGCGCGTGACCCCGACGGAGCCCGGCGACGATCCGCGCGGAGCGCTCCTCGCGCGGGCCGCGGAGGCCCGCTACCCGTTCCTCGCCGCGAACCTGCGCACGCGCGCCGGCGCGCCGATCGCCTGGGAGCACGTGCAGTCGAGCGTGCTCCTCGAGCGCGCGGGCCTCGCCATCGGCGTGATCGGGGTCACCACCGAGGAGACGCTGTCGACGACCAACGCGGCCAACGTCGCGGATCTCGCGATGGCGCCGGTCGCCGAGGCGATCGCCGTCGAGGCGCGCGCGCTGCGAGATCGCGGCGCCGCGCTCGTGCTCGTGGCCGCGCACGCGGGCGGGCGATGCGAGGCCCACGGGGATCCGCACGACCTCTCGAGCTGCGACCCGGACGAAGAGGTCTTCGAGGTGGCCCAGGCGCTGCCGCCCGGCACCGTCGACGCGATCGTGGCGGGCCACACGCACCAGGCGGTCTCGCACGTGGTGAACGGCATCCCCATCATCGAGTCGTACTGCTACGGCCGCGCGTTCGGCCGCGTGGACCTCGTCGTCGATCCGGCCCGCGGCGCGGTGACCGGCGTGACCGTGCACCCCCCCCGCGATCTCTGCGCGTCGGGCTCGATCGCCGAGGGCTGCGTCCCCGGCGAGTACGAGGGCCGCGAGGTGCGCGCGAGCGCCGCCGTCGAGGCGATCCTCGCGCCGGCGATCGCGAACGCCGCGGATCGGCGCGCGCGGCCGCTCGGCGTCGTCGTCACGGGGGGGCCGATCCCCGCGGTGCGCGAGGCGGAGTGCGCGCTCGGGAACCTCTTCACCGATCTGATGCGGCAGGCGCGGGGCGCGGACGTCGCGCTGACGAACGGGGGGGGGCTCCGCGCGCCCCTGCCGGAGGGACCGCTGACGTACGGCGCCCTCTACACGGCCTCGCCCTTCGACAACGCGTTTGCCACGGTGCGGCTCACGCGCGCGGAGCTCGAGGCGCTGATCGCCGACAACCTCCAGCGGACGGGGAGCTTCCTCTCGCTCTCGGGCGTGCGCGCGACGGCGCGGTGCGAAGGAGGCCGCGTGCGGGTCGGGATCACGCGCGAGGACGGAACCCCGATCGCGGACGACGCGACGCTCGTGCTCGCGACCACCGACTTCCTCGCGACGGGCACCGAGGCCGCGTTCGCGGAGCTCCGCGCCCGCGGCGCGGTGAGCATCGAGCACGGCGTGCTCGTGCGCGAGGAGATGGCGCGGATGCTCGAGGCGCGCGGCGGCCGGATCACCGCGGGCGGCCTCTACGACCCCGCGGACCCGCGCGTACGCTTCGAAGGCACGCGGCCCCTGTCGTGCACGCCGTGAGGTACGCTCCGGGCGTGCGCTCCGCTTCGCTCTGCCTGCTCGCCCTCGCGCTCGCCGCGCCGGCCGCCGCGCAGACCGACGCCGACACCGACACCCAGGCCGACGCGGCCACGCGCGCGACCGCGAGGGCGCTGTTCGACGAGGGCGTCGCGCTCGTCGACGCGGCGCAGTGGGAGCCCGCCGCGGATCGGTTCTCGAGGGCGCTCGCGCTCTACGACTCCACCGTCGTGCGCTTCACCCTGGCGCGCGTGGAGGTCGAGCTCGGGCGCGTGGTCGAGGCGGCCGAGCACCTGCGCGAGGTGATCCGGCGACCGGACGCGGCCGAGGACGTCCGGCTCGCGGCGATCGAGATGCTCGCGACGGTGGAGCCGCGGATCGCGCGGCTGACGATCCACGTCGAGGGGCGCGCGGACGAGATCCGGCGCGACGGCGCGACGGTCCCCGCCGCGGCGCTCGGGGTCGGCATGGCCGCCGATCCCGGGACCCACGAGGTCGTCGCGCTCCGGGGCGGCGAGGTCGTCGCGCGCGAAGCGGTCACCCTGGCCGACGGCGAGGCGCGCGAGGTCACCCTGCGGGTCGTCGCGATCGACGCGCCTCCGCTCGTCGTGGAGCCGCCGCCGGCCACGCCGACGCCGATCTGGCAGGAGTGGTGGCTCTGGACGCTCGTCGCCGTGGTGGTCGTCGGCGCGGGGATCGGGATCGGGATCGGCGTCGCGCTGTCGCAGGACGGCTGCGACGGGCCGTTCATGCCGTGTCGGCTCGACGTTCCTTGATCCGCGCGATCTCGAACGACGGCGCGGGGTCGGTGGGATCGAGGGCCTGCGCCCGATCGAAGGCGAGCAGCGCCGCGCTCGGATCCCCGAGCGCGAGGTGG
Source organism: Sandaracinaceae bacterium (assembly GCA_041918555.1). Lineage (GTDB taxonomy): Bacteria > Myxococcota_A > Polyangia > Polyangiales > Sandaracinaceae > JACKEC01. Next base: position 801 of record JAYRVK010000785.1, on the reverse strand, counting down.
AGGTGGCCCACCACGAAGTAGCCGAAGGCGAACGTGGCGTCCCACTCGAGCGCGCGCCGCGCCGACTCTTCGAGCTTCGGCAGGAGCCCGCCGCGCTCGCCCGCGGGCGCGGCCGCGTACTCGGCCCACGACGCGTAGAGCACGTAGTCCGGACGAGGCACGAGCTCGGCGGCCTCACCCAGGATCGCCGCGGCCTCGCGCGGCTCGTCATACACGAGGCGCTTGCCGCGCATGAACGCGGCGGCGGCGCGGACCTCCTCGTCGCTCGGGGGGTGGGGGAGCGTGATGCGGATGCGGTTCCCCGTCACGAGCTCGTCGCGCGGACGGACGTCCATCGGCGGCGTGTCGTCGGCCGCGCGGTCCGCGCGCGAGAACTCGAGGCGGCCGCTGTAGTGGAGCGCGATCACGAGATCGAGCTCCGGCCCATCGGGCGTGGGGAGCTGAGCGGCGAGCGTGCGGCCCGGATCGAGATCGCGCAGGAACCGCTCGTCGCGGGGCGTGAGCCGGAAGTCGCGCGCGACGTCGTCGGCGGGGCGGGCGAGGCGTGGGTACCTCGCGCCGTAGCGGCCGAGCAGCTCGACGCGGTCGGCGGGCCCGAGGTGGTGCCGCAGCCCCTGGAGCACCGCGACCTCGACCGCGCACGGGAACACCGGCTGGCCCGCGAGCACCTGCGGCCGCGCCGAGAAGCGGCAGTAGCCCGCGTCCCACCCGAGGCACCGGATGAAGTTGCGCTCGACCTGGGCCGAGACGAGCGCGCCCGCCGTGGACGGATCGATCAGGCGCTGCGCCAGCGCCAGCTCG
>JAYRVK010000784.1:0-13981 GCA_041918555.1 Sandaracinaceae bacterium | reverse complement strand
GCCCACCGCGGCGCCCCCCGGGCCCGCGGGGCCCCCCGGGGGGGGCCCCCGGGGGCCGTGTTTTTTGACGGTCCCCCCCCCCCGCGCGGGGTTGCCAACTTGCCAAACCCCGCGTCCCCGGGCTGGGCGGGTCCAGGGATGGACAATTCCCGGGTCGGCTCGCGGTGGGCAGGCGACTTGGCAACACCTGTGTCCCCGCGACTCCATGGGGACGCGATGTTGACAGTTGCCAACCGCTATTCGTCTTCGGCGTCCTCGCGGTCCGCGAGCTTGGCCTTGGCCGCGGCGGCGCGCTCGCGCGCCTCGGCGGCGGCCTCCGCGGCGGACCAGGCCTTGGCGGCGGCCTCCGCGGCGGCGGCCTTCGCGGCGGCCTCGGCGGCGGCGGCCTCGCGCTCGGCGGCGGCGGCCTCGGCCTCCGCGCGGGCGCGCGCGGCCTCGCGGGCCTCCTCCTCGCGCTCGCGCTCGATCTCGCCGCGCACGCGGGCGGCCTCTTCGTCCTTGGCCGCGCGCGCGAGCTCCTCGAGCGCGTCCAGGTCGAGCGCCTCGGCCGACTCGGGGCTCTGCGCGAGCGCGGCGCGCACGGCGGCCGCGTCGAGCTTCGCGAGGGGGGCGAGCGGGCCGGGCGCGTGGTGCAGCGCCTCCGCGTGCCGCGCGGCCGCCCAGAGCAGCGCCCCCGAGCGCGCGCGGTGCTGCGCGAGCTCCGTCGACGCGAGCAGCCACGCGCCCTCGACCCACGGCCAGAGCGCCTTGGCGAACCCGGGCCGGCCGGTGTGCCCGGCCTTCGCCCCGCCGATGCGCGCGAGCGTCTCCTTGCGGGCGTCGGCGCGCGAGCTCCCCGCGGCGGCGAGGAGGGCCTCGGCGTCCTCGTCGCGCACCGACAGGAGCTCGAGGATCACGTGATCGATCGTGACCTCCCCGTGCCCCTTCTCCGCCGCGTCCTTGGCCGCGCGCTCGAGCGCGCCGTTCGCGGTCTTGGTGAGGCGCTTGGCGAGCGCCTTGATGTCCACGCGCATGATCCCTCCCTCGTGGGACTCGCATCCTACCGGGCGCCCGCCGGGAACGCGACCCCTCGAGGGCGCTTCGCTACGATCCGTGGATGCGCCCCCGCCCGGCCGTGGACCCGGTCCGCGCCCCATGACCCGCCGCCTCGATCGGCGCCAGCGGCTCGCCGTGGCGTTCGGGGTGCTCGGCTGGGCCATCCTCTCCACGTACCGCCCGTTCCAGGGCGTGCCCGAGGAGCTCGCGGGCGTGCGCTGGATCGTGCTCGGCCGCGCGGACGGCGCGCTCCCGGTCCGCGTGGCCGCGCTCGGTCCGGGCGCGGGCGGCGCCGACGTGTGGCTCGCGTGGGCGCGGCTCGAGCAGGGGCGCGTCGCGGCGATCGAGCTGGCCGTCAATGTGACTTCCACTCCACACATCGCGGAGCGCGGGCTCGTCTCCCGCGGCGGCGCGCTCGCCTACGCCAGCGGGCCCGCGGCGGGGGGCGTCACCCACGTCGAGGCGATCGAGACCGATCGCGCGGCCGCGCGGCCGCCCGACCTCTCGCTCCTCGAGGCGCTCACCGCGCGGCTGTCCGCGCTCGAGCGCTGGGGGCAGCCCGACGACCCGCGCCTCACGCGGGTCGAGCTCGGCGAGGAGCGCGCGGAGGCCGAGCTCGGGCTCGACGTGGCGCGCGCGCTGACGGTCGCGACGCCGGACGGTGCGCTCACCGTCGACCTCGAGCGCGGCGCGCGCCGCGCGGGGCTCGCCTGGGCGACGGTGACCCGCCTCGCGCCGGCGAGCCCCTCGCCGTTCCGCTTCGCGGTCGACTCGCTCCGCCACAGCGAGCTCGTCGGCCCCGAGCGCCTGCAGGAGCTCGAGGGCGTCTACCACGCCGGCTCCGACTCCGTGAACGCCCTCCGCGAGGCGCTCCCGCTCGACGCCGACGCCGCGGCCGACCTGCCCGGCCGGCGCGCCGGCGCCTCGATCCGCGGCTGGCCCCCCCCGCCTCTGGTCCCGATCCTCGAGCCCGCCCAGCCCGGCGAGGGCGCGTGGATCGAGCGCGACGATCGCTTCGCGACGCGGCCCGAGGGCGCGCCGCCGCCGCTCTTCACCACGTACCTGCGCGCCGACCCCGAGCGCGCGCACACCTCCCGCGTCTACGTCGCGATCTGGGATCCCGCGTGGGTCGAGCTCGACTTCGTGGCGGGGACCCTCGAGCCGCGCAGCGAGGGCGGGCTGCGCGGCCACGGGGTGATCCCGCCCGAGGTCCTGCCGCGCGTGGTCGCGGCGTTCAACGGTGGCTTCCAGACGGCGGACTCGCCGAGCGGCATGCGCACCACGCAAGGTCTCTTCCTCCCTGCGGTCGCCTACACGTCGACGGTCGCGCGCCTGAGCGACGGACGGATCGGGCTCGGGACCTGGCCGGTGGAGGAGCTCGGGCCGCGCGCGCCGCCGCTCTACCGGCAGAACCTCCAGCCGCTGATCGAGGACGGCGTGATCGATCCGTACCGGCGCCGCTTCTGGGGCGGCTCGCAGCGCGGGCGGCGCGACACCACGCGCACGGATCGCTCGGGCCTCTGCCTCACGGGCCTCGGGCACATGGCCTACCTCTACGGGCGCTACGTCACCCCCGACGCGTTCGGCGAGGCGATGCGCACGGCCGGCTGCACCTACGGGATGATGCTCGACATCAACTCCACCAACACGGTGTTCGAGAGCTACCGCGTCGGCCGCGCATTGCCCCCGCTCGACCGGGAGCTCGACCCCGAGCTCGAGGCCGAGGGCGTCGTCCCCGAGCACGAGTCGTTGCGCTATCGGATGCAGGCCCTCGCGCGCCCGATGACGGATCTCGGCCGCCCGCGCTACGTGCGCCGCGAGTTCCGCGACTTCTTCTACCTCGCGCTCCGGCCCGAGGTGGTGACCCCGCCCGGCTCGGCGATCTGCGCGCCGCGCCCCCGGCACGAGGAGGGCAGCGGGCCGCCGCGCGCGTGGGCGTGCGAGCTCGACGAACCGCTCGCGGGCGTCGCGCTCGAGCTCTACGACCTGCGGCGCACGCGCATCGGGGCGCGGGCCGCGGCCGCGCCTCCCCCCGACGCCGGCACGCCCTCGGCCGCGCTCGTCTTCGTGGCCGGCGAGGTCGGCGGTACCACGGCGCGCCTCCTCGGGCCGGAGGACGAGCTCCCCCCCGACGCGACGGTGCTCCCGGGGCGCGCCGCGCTCGAGGTGCCCGCGACCGGCGAGGCCCAGGGCGCCGTGCTCGGCGTCGCGGGACCCCTCCTGTTCACGGCGCGCACGCCCGCGCGCCTCGCCGCGGCGACGGCGCGGCGCCTCCGCGACGCCGGAGTGGAGCGAGCAATCTTCATTGCGGGTGACCCCGGCCTCTCCGTCGCCCCGGACGACACCCCGATGGCGGTTCGGATCTTCGAGGACACGACCGCGGTGCCGCGCCACGAGTGGCGCCCGCGGCTCGAGAAGATCCTCGCGGAGTACCGAGCGCTCGGGCTCGCGCGCGTCTACGTCAGCGGCCGCAACTACTCGGCGCGCGAGGCCGACGAGTAGCGTCAGCTCGGATCGGTCGGCGAAGGCGCGCGCACGAAGCGCACGCCCATCGACTGGAGCCACTCGATCGGATCTTGGTTGTGCTGCCGGTAGTGCCCCGGGAACGGCGAGCGGCCGCCCGGGCCCGCGCGCCGCACCTCGAAGTGGAGGTGCGTCGGCATGTCGTGGAACCGATGGTTGCTCGAGTTGCCGACGGTCCCGATCGCGTCGCCCGCCTCGAGCACGTCGCCCTCGCGCACGTCGATGGAGTCGAGGTGCGCGTAGAACGACCAGCGCTCGACGTCCGGGTGGTACACCACGACCGCGCGGCCGTAGCCGCCGAAGCGCGTGCGGCCGGTCGTGTTGCGCGCGACGTGCTCGACCACGCCCGCGCGCACGGCGTGCACCGGCGTCCCGCGCGGCGCGAGGAAGTCCGCCCCCGCGTGGAACGTGCGCCGCCCCGTGCGCGGGCTGACCCGCACCCCGTACGTGCTGCCCGGCGCGAAGCCCTCCGGCAGCGGCGAACTCGTCGCGGAGACCGCCGCCGTCGCCGCCGCCGCGGCCTCGGGCGCGTCGCCTCCGGGGCCCTCCGTCGGATCGCCGAGCGCGAGGCCGGCCGGGAGCCAGAGGGCTCCCATCACCAGCCACGCGAGCGTACGAGACCGCGCCATCTCTTCTCGGATACCAGAGGAAGCCCACGATCCGTCAAATTTTCTGCATTGTGCAATTGTCGGGCACGGCCGAGGGGGCGGGAATTGATGCAATTAATTCGTCATGCCCCCCCCTCGAGGGGGGGGCGGGGACGGATCCGTCCCCCTATTCTCGGCGCTTCCCGGGGATCAGCGGGATCGCGATGTCGTCGCGATCGATGCCGTCCGAGGGGGTCAGCCAGCCGTGGCCCTCGAGGGGGACGAGCTCGTCGGGCGGCAGATCGCGCGCGGGCATCCCGAGGCGCTGCCGCGCGAGCGCCACGCTCTCGCCGAGCGGCTGGGCGTCGGTCGGCTCGGCGACGCGGCGCAGGACCCGCGCGAGCGCGAGGAACATCTCGCGCGCGGACTGGAAGCGCTTGCTCGGATCGCGCTCGAGCGCGCGCCCGATCGCCTCGACGAGCGCCGGCGGGAGGTCCGGCCGGATCTCCGCGAGAGGGGGGACCTTGCACGCGATGATGTTCTTCAGGCTCTCGATGTCCGTCTTGCCCTTGAAGAGCGGCCGGCTCGCGAGGACCTCCCAGAGCACGATGCCGAGGCAGAACACGTCCGAGCGGGGGCTCGCCTCGAGCCCATCGTCGATGAGCTCGGGCGCGACGTAGCCGGTCTTGCCCTTGACCATCTCGGGCTGCGTGATCCGCGCGCGGTCCATCGCGCGCGCGAGGCCGAAGTCGGCGATCTTCACGATGCCGTTGAGCCCGATGAGCACGTTCCCGGGCGTCACGTCGCGGTGGTAGGTCGGCGCGGGCTGGCCCCACGGATCGGTCCGTGTGTGCGCGGCGTGGAGGCCGCGCAGCGACTCGATCCCGATCGCCGCCGTGAGGTGCCAGGGCGCGTGCCAGCCCGCCTGTTCGTACGACGCGCTCCAGCGCCCGAGGTCCACGCCCTCGATCCACTCCATCACGAGGTAGTAGTTGCCGAGCCCGTCGCGCCCGAAGTCGTGGATCTGGACCACGTTCGGGTGATCGATCGTCGCGCCGACGCGCGCCTCCTCGACGAACATCTGGACGAACTCGGGCTGGTGGCTGAGCCCGCCGAGGATGCGCTTGACCGCGACCGGCCGGATGAAGCCCGCGGCGCCCCGCGTCACCCCGCGCCACACCGTCGCCATCCCGCCCTGGCCGGACCTCTCGACCAGCTGGTAGCGCCCGGCGAGCACGGTGCCTTCGGCATCGATCACGGCGAGCGCGAGGATACCACCGACGTTGCCGGGCCGACGGCGCCGTGGCATGAGCGCGCACCCATGAAGCGCGAGGATCTGCGAAACGTGGCGATCATCGCCCACGTCGACCACGGCAAGACCACGCTCGTCGACGCGATGCTCCGGCAGACCGGCGCGTTCCACGCGAAGGCCAACGTGCAGGAGCGCGTGCTCGACTCCGAGGACCTCGAGCGCGAGCGCGGCATCACCATCCTCGCGAAGCAGGCGTCGGTCCGCATCGGCGGCGTGAAGGTCAACATCATCGACACCCCCGGCCACGCGGACTTCGGCGGCGAGGTCGAGCGCACGCTGCGCATGGCCGACGCGGCGATCCTCCTCGTCGACGCGGCCGAGGGGCCGCTCCCCCAGACGCGCTTCGTGCTGCGCAACGCGATCGAGCTCGAGCTCCCGATCATCGTCGTGATCAACAAGATCGATCGGTCCGACGCGCGGCCGAGCGAGGTGCTCGACGAGGTGTTCGATCTCTTCTGCGAGCTCGAGGCGAGCGACGCGCAGGCCGACTTCCCGACGCTGTACGCGATCGGCAAGGAGGGCATCGCGAAGCGCTCGCTCGACGATCCGAGCACGGACCTCGCGCCGCTCTTCGAGACGCTGCTCGCGCGGATCCCCGCGCCCGAGGCGGACCCGGACGGGCCGCTGCGGATGCTCGTCCACGACATCCAGCACGACGAGTACGTCGGCCGCCTCGCGATCGGCCGCGTCGAGCGCGGCGCCATCGCGCGCGGGAGCCAGGTCGCGCTCGTCGGCGAGACCGAGACCGCGCGCGCGCGCGTCGCCGCGGTCTACGGCTTCGAGGCGGTCGGCCGCGTCGAGGTCGAGTCGATCTCCGCCGGCGACATCTGCTGCGTCGCGGGCCTCGAGGAGGCGCAGATCGGCGACACCATCTGCGCGCCCGAGCACCCCGATCCGCTGCCGCGGATCTCGGTCGAGGAGCCGACGCTCAAGGTCGCGATCCACGTGAACACCTCCGCGATGGCGGGGCTCAGCGGGAAGTGGGTGACCTCGCGGCACCTGCGCGAGCGGCTCGAGCGCGAGGCCAAGCGGAACCTCGCGATGCGCTTCGAGCCGACCGACGAGCCGGATCGCTTCATCGTCTACGGGCGCGGCGAGCTGATGATCGCGGTGCTCCTCGAGACGATGCGCCGCGAGGGCTACGAGCTCGCGGTCGGCATGCCGCAGGTCGTCACGCGCGAGGTCGACGGGCGGCTCTGCGAGCCGGTCGAGCGCGTGGTGGTGGACGTGCCCGAGGAGTACGTCGGCGCGATCACCCAGAGCCTCGGGTCGCGGCGTGGCCAGCTCATGAAGATGGCGAACCTGGGCTTCGGCCGGGCGCGCCTCGAGCTGCGCGTGCCCTCGCGCGGGCTGATCGGGTTCCGCAGCCAGTTCCTCACGATGACGCGCGGGATGGGGCTCCTGAACACGTTGTTCGAGGGCTGGGAGCCCGACATCGGGCCGATGCTGCGCCGCCCGAACGGCGCGATCGTCGCCGACCGCAAGGGCACCGCGACGCCGTACGCGCTGTTCCACCTCCAGCCGCGCGGCGTCCTCTTCATCCACCCCGGCACGACCGTGTACGAGGGGATGATCATCGGCGAGCACAACCGCGAGAACGATCTCGACGTCAACGTCACGCGCGAGAAGAAGCTCACGAACGTCCGCGCCGCCGGGCGCGACGAGAACATCGTCTTGACACCGCCGCGGCAGGTCACGATCGAGGGTGGCCTCGAGTGGATCGACTCGGACGAGCTCCTCGAGGTGACCCCCGACGCGCTGCGGCTTCGCAAGAAGATCCTCGACACCAACCGCCGCCCCCGCCGCGACGGTCCGAAGAAGAGTTGAGCGCCGGCCGGAAGTGGTCTAGGTAAGCCGTCCGATGGGGATGAAGCACCAGATCCATCACGGCCTCGACCTGCCGCTGGCCAAGAAGGCCATCGACAAGGCGATGGAGGCCTATTCGGCCCGCTTCTCGGAGTTCAACCCGACGTTCGGGTGGGTGACCGAGCACAAGGGCGAGCTCGGCTTCAAGGCCAAGGGCGTGAAGGTCGAGGGCCACGTCGAGATCGTCGGGCCCGAGGTGTACGTCGACCTCGACGTCCCGTTCATCCTCCGCATCTTCAAGGGCCGCGCGATCGAGATCATCGATCGCGAGGTCCGAAGCTGGGTCGAGCGGGCCCGCGCCGGCGAGCTCGATTGAGCCTCGCGCGCGCGCTCGACGAGCTGCTCGCGCCGCCCGAGGTCTGGCCGCACGAGGGCCTCGACGCGTGGTGGGCGCGGGCGCTCCCGCTCCGTCGCGAGCGCGCGCCGCGGGCCGCGGCCCTGGCCCTCGGGGCGCGGGCGGACCGGCTCGCCTACGCGTTCGCCGGCGGCTACCTCGCCGCGCTCGACGGGCTCGTGCCCGGGCGCGACCCTGCGCGGGCCGCGGCGCTCTGCGCGACGGAGGCGGGCGGCGCGCACCCGCGGGCGATCGCGACGCGGTACGAGGATGGGCGGGTGCACGGGACCAAGGCGTTCGTGACGCTCGCGGATCGCGCCGACGAGCTCTACGTGCTCGCGAAGGAGGGCGAGGAGGCGGGCCGCCCGCGGCTCGTGCTCGTGCGGGTCGACGCGCGCGCCGAGGGAGTGAGCCTCGCGCCGCTCCCCGAGGCCCCCTTCGTGCCGGAGATCGCGCACGCGATGGTGACGCTCGACGGCGTGCCCGGCGAGCGGCTCGCGGGCGACGGCTGGGACGACTACGTCCGTCCGTTCCGCACCGTGGAGGACGTGCACGTGCACCTCGGGCTCCTCGGGTGGCTGATCGCGACCGCGCGTCGCGGCGGAGGCTTGCAGGTCGGCGCGATCGAGGAGGCCCTCGGCGCGGCGGCCGCGCTGTACGGGCTCGCGAGCGAGCCCCCCTCGGCGCCATCGGTCCACCTCGCGCTCGCCGGCGCGATCGCGACCAGCGCGCGAATCCTCGGCGCGCTGGACCTGGACGCGTGGAGCGAGGACGAGCGCGCGCGCTGGCTGCGCGATCGGGCGCTCCTGTCGGTGGCCGGGAGGGCGCGCGCGGCGCGGCGCGAGCGGGCGTGGGAGAGAGCGCGCGGCTGAGCGATCCGCAAGGCGATTTGCGCGCCGCGATCGCGCCCTACAGCACGAGGCGGAGGACCAGCGCGGCCACGAACGCGATCGCCCCGGCGACGATCGCCGCGATCGCGAGCTGCCGCACTCCGAGCCCGCCGATCCGCTGGGACGCGGTGGCCGCGAAGGGCTCGCGCGGCGCGGGGTCGACCTTCGGGAGCTCGATGTCCGTCGGTCCGTCGGGCGGCGCCGCGGCGGCGGCGTGACGGCCCGACTCGCCGCCGATCCACATCGTGGTCGGCTCGAGGCCGTGCACCTCGTCGGAGTCGGAGAGCGCGGGCGGGGTCGGCGGCGTCATCGGCGTCGGCGGCGTCGGGGGTTCGGGAGCGCGCTTCGGCAGCGGCACCCGCACCTCGACCTGCGTCGCGTCGTGGACGCTCGCCTCGACGAGCGCGAGCTCCGTGGCCATGCGATCGAGGAGCGCCGCCACCTCGCCCGCGTCGCGCGGGCGATCCTGCGGCTGCTTGGCGAGGAGCCGCGCGACGAGCGCGTCGAGCGCGGGCGGGATCGCGTGCCAGGGCGCGGCCGCCGAGAGCCGGGGCGGCTCCGTCTTCACGTGCGCCTCGAGCGTCTTCCATGCGTCGCCGGTCTTGAAGGGCGGCGCGCCCACGATCATCTCGTAGATCAACAGCCCGAGCGCGTAGAGATCCGTCGTCGGACCGAGCGGCCGGCGCGTCGCCGCCTCGGGGCTCATGTACACGGGCGTCCCGAGGATCCGGTTCACCTGCGTCAGCGGCTCGCCCTCCGACGAGTCGTCGAGCAGCTTCGCGATCCCGAAGTCGAGCACCTTCACGTTGCCGTCGTCGCACAGGAACACGTTCGCCGGCTTCAGGTCGCGGTGGAGCACGCCCGCCTCGTGCGCGGCGCGCAGGCCGCGCGCGATCATCGCCGCGGTCTTGAGCACGTGGAGCACGCCGAGGGGCTCGCCCTCCGCGAGCCGCGCCGAGAGGCACTGCCCCTCGAGGCGCTCCATCGCGATGTAGAGCTCGCCGCTCTCGTCGTCGGTGCCGCAGTCGTAGAGCGTCACGACGTGCGGGCTCGAGATCCGACCCGCCGCGCGCGCCTCCCGGAGGAACCGCTGCGTCGTGACCGCGTCGTCGCGCCGATCGGGCCGGATGACCTTCACCGCCACGGTGCGATCGAGGCCGATCTGCTCTGCCTCGTACACCTTGCCGATCCCTCCCTGGCCGATCAGGCCGACGACGCGATAACGCCCGGCCACGGTGCGGCCGCTCAGCGACACGGGCTCGGTGGGCTTCTTCTTCTCGGTCACGTGCGAGGACGGAGATTCTACAGCGTGCGCGGGTGGATCAGCGCCTCGAGGCTCCACTCGCCCTCGCGCGCGAGCGCGTCGGCCCAGCGGGGCGCCTCGATCGAGAGGAGCGCGCACGAGCCCGTCTTGAGCTCCGCGCGGTGCCCCGAGAGGAGGGTCAGGACCTCCTCCCAGCCCGGGTTGTGGCCCAGGAGCAGCACGGTGCGGGCGTCGTCGCGCAGCGCCGCGGCCGCCGCGCGCAGCTCGTCGAGGCCGCCGTGATAGAGCGCCGGGACGAGCTCGGCCTCTCCGGCGAAGCCGAGCGCGTCCCTCATGCGTGTCCACGTCTCTCGAGTGCGTGCCGAGTCGCTCGCGAGCACGCGGTCGGGCACCCAGCCGCGCCGCGCGAGCTCGGCCCCGATCTTCGGCGCGTCCTTGCGCCCGCGCCCGTTCAGCGGGCGCGCGTGGTCCGACTCGGCGCCCGCGCTCCAGGAGCTCTTCGCGTGGCGCATCAGGATGAGATGGAGGGTCATCGCGCGCAGCGTACCGCCTGGCGCGTGAGGTAGGATCGAGCACGGAGGTCCCGATGGCCGAAGAGCGTTACCGATCGCTGCTCCGGAAGATCGCGATGGGGGTGCCGCTCGTCGCAGGCCCGCTGGTGCTCGGCGGCTGCTTCTGCGGGCCTGGGAGCTGCGGCGATCCGCAGCGCGAGACGATGACGGTGACCGCGACGCCCGACGGCGGCACGGACTGCTACGCGGCCTGTCCGTCCGGCCTTCCGTCGGGCAAGGGCCTCGCCGACTGCAGCGGCGTGGACGGCGGCGCGGGCTTCGTCTGCAACTACGAGTTCCTCTGCATCGGCGGCCGGCGGCCCGACGGATCGAGCGAGGCGATCGTCGAGGGCCCGATGGACGCGCGCACCCGGTGGTGCCTCGAGCTCGCGGCGGCCGAGGCCGCTTCGGTGCCCGCGTTCCACGCGCTCGCCGACGCGCTCGCGGTGCACGGTGCGCCGCCCCCGCTCGTCGAGCGCGCGCGCGCGAGCGCCCAGGACGAGGCCCGCCACACGCGGCTCGCCCTGCGGCTCGCGGGGCGCGGCGCGGTGCGCGTGCACGTGCCCGCCGCGGGGACGCCGACGCTCGAGGCGCTCGCGCGCAACAACGCGGCGGAGGGGTGCGTGCGCGAGGCCTACGCGGCGCTCGAGGCGGCGTACCAGGCCGAGCACGCCGACGACGCGACGGCGCGGGAGGTGTTCGCCGCGATCGCCCGCGACGAGGCGCGGCACGCGCTCCTCTCGCTCGACGTCGTTCGCTGGGCGCGCGCCCAAGTGGCGCCGGCCGCGCTCGTCGAGGCGCGCGCGGTCGCGATCCGCGAGATGCAAGAGACGTTGTCGGTGCGAGCTCGCCCCGCCGGGCTCGGCCTCCCGGACGCGCCGACCGCGCTGGCGCTCCTCGCGCTCGCGGCGTGACGGAGCTCCCCCGGATCACTCCGCGCCGTGCGGCTCGATCTCCCACTCGAACGGGAGCGGCCGCGCCTCGTCGTACTGGACGAGCAGGAGCAGCAGGTCCGTCGAGGTGACGAGCCCGACGAGCCGCTCTTCGGAGTCGAGCACGGGCATCGCGTCGATCTTCTCTTCGGTCATCGTCCGCACGATGTCGGCCACGTGGGTCGAGGGCTCGCAGACGAACGGAAAGGGCGACATCACTTCGGCGACCGGGATGGCCGGCGCCTCGATCGACTCCCCCTTCACGCTCGCGTGCAGCAGCACGTCGCGGTCGGACAGGATCCCGAGCAGGAGGCCCTCGCGCACGACCGGGAGGTGCCGGATGCGGAGCGTGACCATGAGCTCCCAGGCCTTCACCACGGAGGTGTCGGGGCCGACCACGACCACGCGCCGGGTCATCGCGTTCTTGGCTCGCATCACGCTCTCACGTAGGCCCCGGCCGCCGGCCCGCCAGCTCAGAAGTTCCCCCAGCCGCCGCCGCGCTCGCGCTCGTCCACGCGCTCGTCGTCGCCGCGCCCGCGGTCCTCGCGCCACGGCTCGACGATCGTTCCGTCCCGCGCGTCGTCGCGCGGCGCAGGCGGACGGGGGGGGGAGACGGGGCGCCGGCTCGGCGCGGGCTCGCCGAGCGCGACGAGCACTTCGTACGCGCCGAGGTCGCCCGCGCGTGCGGCCCCCGCCTCGACCACGTATTCGCCGGCCAGCCGCGGGTAGAACACGACCTGGGCGTCGCGCTGGGCGGGCTCGGTGCCCGCGTCGTCGTTGATCGCGACCACGTGGTCGTTCGGATCGCGGACCACGAGGTAGGCGTCGAACGCGTCGGACTCGACCCAGATCTCCACGCGCGTCCCGGGCGCGAGGGTGAGCCGGTAGCGATCGGTCCGCCCGCCGTCGGTGCGCGTCGAGTCGTCCTCCTCGATCACTCCGGAGCGCACGCCCGCCACCAACGCGTCCGTAGCCGGGACCATCGCCGCGTCGTCCTCGTACACGCAGAGCTCCTCGCTCCCGAGCATGTTGCTGCACCAGCCCGACACCGTGGCCACGTCGGTCGCGCCGACCTGCACCGAGTGGCGCAACGACATCACCGACGTGCGTGCCCGTTCGCAAATCTCGTTGCGGTGCTCTCCCGCGCACGCGCACGACGTCTCGAGGTACTCCTCACAGGACGCGGTGCGCGCGGCGAGGTCCGCGTCGGTCACCGGCGGGGGGGGGGCCACGGTCTCCTCGTCCGCCTGGGCCTCGCCGAGCCAGTAGCCCGCGACGGCGGCGCCGCCCGCGAGCAGCAGCCCGAGCGCGAGCATCACGGCGGCGACGAGGATCACGGGCCCGCGGCTCGGCGCGGTCTCCGGCTCGAGGCCCGGGGTCGTGCGCGGCACCGCGGCGCCCTGGGCGGCCACCGCGGCGACCGACGGCCGCGCCGCGTCGATGGCGTCGGCGCCCTTCGCGCGGCGGCCGCCGAGCGCGTCCATCATCGCCCGCGCGCTCGGGAAGCGGTCCTCGGGGCGCTTGGCCATCGCCTTGGCGACGATCGCGGCGAGGGCGGGATCGACCGATGGGTTCACCACGCGCGGATCGGCGGGCGCGTCCTCGAGCACCGCGCGGATGATGTCCATGTCCGGGCCCGCGAAGGGCGGCTTGCCGGTCAGCATCCCGTAGAGCAGCACCCCCGCGCCGTAGATGTCGGTGCGCGGATCCACGGGCCCGCCCTTGAGCTGCTCGGGCGCGGCGAAGCGCGGCGTCCCGACCATCTCGCCGACCGCCGTGAGCTTCTTGTTCCCCGGGTTCTCGCGCAGCTTCGCGACGCCGAAGTCGAGGAGCTTGACCATCTCTTCGCCGCCGGCGAGCGAGACGAGGAACACGTTCGCGGGCTTGAGGTCGCGGTGCACGATCCCCGCATCGTGCGCGGCCTGCAGCGCGTCGAGGAGCTGCACGGTGATCTTCAGCGCGCGCGGCACCGTGAGCATGCCGTCGCGCGTCAGCACGTCGACGAGCGCCTCGCCGACGAGGTGCTCCATCACGAGGAACGGCGGTCCGTCGCTCGGGATCACGAAGTCCGTCACATCGACGATGTGGGGGTGCCCGAGCACCGCCGCGGCGAGCGCCTCGCGGCGGAAGCGCTCGAGGATCGCGGGCACCTTCGCCAGCTCGGGGATGAGGACCTTGAGCGCGACGCGGCGGCCGAGCTCGACCTGGACCGCATCGTAAACGCGGCCCATCCCGCCTCCCCCGAGGAAGCGCTCGACCCGGTAGCGTCCGTCGAGGACGCGGCCGATCAGCGGGTCGGGTCCGGAGCCCCCGGGGTGATTCACCGCGGCAGGCTATCACAGGGCCCCGTCAGACGATCCACGCGGTCGCGGCCGAGAGCAGCGCGGCGAGGATGGCGACCGCGACTCCGTCGCGCACGATGGTCGCGGCGACCCGGCGGCTCGCCGCCGCGGCCTCGGCCTCGACGCGGCGCGCGCGCATCGCCTCGTCCTCGAACGTGCCCGCCACCGCGTGCGCGACGCACGTGTTGCGCCGCACCTGCAGGCCGCTGACGGCGGCGGCGCCCACCGGCACCGCGACGAGGAGGCGCAGCCACCACGGCGCGCCGAAGGCGATCAGCGCGACGAGCAGGATCGGCGCGGCGATCGCCCCCGCGATGGCCACGTTCCGCCGGCGCCGCCGGCCCG